>CAZVRB010000070.1:0-19006 GCA_964629365.1 uncultured Leptospiraceae bacterium | reverse complement strand
CTTGTGGCTATGGCAGCGTTAATTTTTCCGATACCTGAAATAACCAGCCGCAGGTTGCCGACGGTATATAATGAGAATGGATCAGCCGTTTCTTTAACCAGTGAAAAACGCTGTATAAGATGATCTGCCTCGATGATTGTGGCAGCAATGATCAGTTTTCTGTCAGAATGTTTCTGCATCGAGCCATTTCCTCAAGGGCAGTAACGGCCTTTTGCCCGGTTTCTCCCAGTGAAAGGGTAAAGTCATTCACGTAGAGGTTGATATGCTCACGGATGACACTGTCGTCCATCTCCTGTGCCAGTGACGCAACGTAATCACGCGAGGCGTCGGGGTTATTATACGCGTATTCAATTGACTGGCGTATGTGCGTTTCAACTTTCTCCTTGTAGCCAATGATGCTGGTATCATTTTTTATGGCTATACAGCCCAGTGGGATGGGCAGACCTGTTTCAGTTTCCCACCATTTCCCGAGGTCTACTATTTCTGTGCACCCATAGGATGGATATACGAAACGTCCCTCGTGAATGATCACCCCCGCGTCAAACTTGCCCGAGCGAATTCCCGGCAATATCTCGTCAAAACGGACAATGTGCAGATCTGTTAAACCGGGGTGCCAGAGTTTCAGAAGAAGGTGTGCGGTAGTATACCGGCCGGGAATGGCAACACGCTTGTTATGCAGTGATTTCATTGGTGATGATGCAACTACCAGCGGGCCGCAGCCATATCCGAGGGCGGCACCTGAATCCAAAATGGTATATGATGATCGAAGATAAAGATAGGCGTGAAATGACAGCTTGCTAATGCTGTGGGTGCCCTTCATAGCCCTGTGGTTGAGGTCTTCCACGTCGCTTATACGGGGTGAATATTTTAGAGTATCAACATCAACATGCCCATGCAGCATGGCATGAAATATAAATGTATCATTGGGGCATGATGAAAAAGCGATATCCAGCTCGGGCATTACTACATACCAGCAGCGCTTATTTCACTGTCAGCGGTATTATTTCTAAAGTGCTCCAGTGTTTGAGGGGTTAATGGTACAGAGAGAGAGGCGACAGTTGACGAATCCAACCGTGAAATAAAAAAACTTGACTCGGGTATACCCAGGCTTTTGATGATCATGGATATCAACACCAGGCCAAGGCCGGCTCCTTCCTTGTTGGGATCATCCTCTGACATGAGAAAATAATCTGTAATGTCATCACATTCTCTTGCATCGTGCAGCTTTTTCTGAACAGTTTGAAGTTCCATATCGGTC
This sequence comes from uncultured Leptospiraceae bacterium, assembly GCA_964629365.1. GTDB lineage: Bacteria > Spirochaetota > UBA4802 > UBA4802 > UB4802 > M55B154. Next base: position 17,748 of record CAZVRB010000070.1, on the reverse strand, counting down.
ATGGGGACAGGGTTGTGAACTTCTACGGTAAAATCGTTATTATCAAGATGAAAAATTACTTCAGCACGAATGTCTTTTTGCCGTGCTATCCTTTCAAAATTCTTTGCTTCCTTGTGACTCATCTCAAGCCTGAACATCTCAAGGGCCTTTTGGTAATCAATAATAGAATCAGGATCATTGCTGGGGGTATAATTTTCAAAAAAGATATTTTTGTAATTGGCTTTTACCGCGTTGACCAGCAGTTCTTTTATACATGTATACAATGGGGATAGTAATTCAGTACAGTTATGCTGATGTAGAACCATCTGGAGTATTCGCTGGGTTCTCTGTTCTATCTTTGTGCCTACGGAATAGGCATGCAGACGTATTTTTCTATTATTCTGTATAGCCTGTGCAAGATCCATTTCTATCCATCATGTACTGTTTTTGTAGTATACTGGAATTCTAATGATAAACATATATCCGCGTTCGTCAATAAGAAATCTTATTTTTTCGTAACATTGTTACAGTTACATGGTGACCTGTCCGGTGTACCGTCAATATTTCGGCAGTAAATGGCGTAACTCCCCTCGACAGTACGTTGTTTCATTAGAGAATGCCATTGCTCAAGGCCATTATCACGAAGTAATAGCAGGTTTTGTATCGTGACATGACGGTAGTGAGCGTATTGCTCACCCTGATGGTAGTTCGCAAACTTCTTCAGCCGATCACAGGGGAATAATTCGCATTGATAACAGAATTCTTTGCCACCAATTTTCACGCAACAATCATATATTTCACAATTATTGTGCCGAATGTCAGTTCTGCAGCCCGTACAGGTTTGAAGGTCCTTGAAGCACGGGCAGGCTCCACAGTAGATTCCGCATGGTGCGGCAGTATTCAGCAAGTCGGTTACTCGTGTCATGTTGTCAATTGTATCACTAAAAAAATAGATCTCATCAGAAAAAAGTGCTTTCTATGTTTTAGTATTACATGTAATAGTGTATATTCGTAAAAAAGACTAACTATTCTGGAGTATAACTATGCGTTTTAAGAAAGTGCTGACAGGATGTATCCTGTTACTGTTTACGATAAGTATCCCGGGTATGCTTATTGCTGAAGATGTTACATGGTATTCCTTCAATGAAGGATTTAAAATAGCCAGCCAGAAGAATAAACCCGTAATTATCGACTTTTACGCGGACTGGTGTATGTGGTGCAAGGTGATGGAAGAGAAGACATTCTCAGATCCCAGGGTTCAAAAAAAACTGGCACGTGATTACGTGGCTATTCGTATCGATATGCAGAAAAATGAGTCCATAGTCTATGATGGTAAGACATATGCTCCACAGCAGTTTTCAGGGATGCTGGGAGTAGAAGGACTGCCAACTATCGTTTTCATGGATAAAAATGGTAAATTCGTCACAAGAATTCCCGGTTTTGTGAAAGCTGATATATTCAATGTACTCTTGAATTATATGAAGGAAGAATGTTACACGAAGCAGGTAACATTCAAGGAGTACATGAAAGATAAAGATTGTAAAAAATAGCAGATAGTAGAAACCCCTGCCACGCAGGGGTTTTGCTGGCGTTTAAAGTGATGATTGCCAATGGGTTGATGAATGCCTGTTCAGATTGTTTTTGATAATTGGTCTGTATGTATCATGCAGTTCGTCAAGCCAGCCGGCTTCAGGATTGAGCTTCCTCTTGAAGATTTTGCCCATGAGTGACGCATCTTTTGCCTGGTGATATTTAAGAATAATTTCATCGCCCATAATGCCCACGATCTCGATTTTCCCGGTCTTGTGTGACATTATATATTTAAAACGTTTTGCGTGGCCATCCAGCTGGCTTTTCGCCTTCTCGACTATAGAATACCCTTCCGCTATTGGTACCTGGAAATGGCTTTTTACCCGTTTAACCGGCCTGCACTGAAAAACATAATATGGATTAATACCATTGCGAACAAGATTCCTCATAAGGGACGCAAGAATACTTGGTTTGTCATTAACTCCCCTGAATAATACTGTTTGATTGTTTATCACAATACCGCATTTTTTTAGTATTTCCACGGCGAGTTCAGATGCAGGCGTAAATTCATTTGGATGATTAAAATGGGTGACCACGTATACCTGCTTGTGATGGCGGGTGAAATGTGAAAAAGTATCCTGCAATTCCCTGTCCTCTATAACCCTCTGAGGAAAAACAACCGGAATACGACTGCCGAACCGTATGTAATCAAGATGGTCAATTGTTGCAAGTTCTTCAAGGAATACCTTCAATGTATCAGTGGGAAGAATCAGGGAGTCTCCACCGGTGATGAGAACATTTGTAATTTCTTTATGCTGACGGATATATGATACTGCATCGAGGAAGGTGGATATTACCTCTCTGTTTGGAAGACCAACCATGCGTTTGCGGAAACAGAAACGGCAGTAAGCCGCGCACCTGTTAGTGGATATAATTAACGCGGTAGATCCGTACTTGTGTTGTAAACCCGGCATTACAGTGTTGCTTGCTTCTCCGCTGGTATCGTAAGATCCCTCCATTTGCAATTCTTCAATTGATGGAACGATCATTTTGCGAACTGGATCATGTGGGTTTTGCGGATCTATTAATGAAAGGTAATACCTGGTTATACTCATTGGATGCTGTTCTATTACCATTGATAAAGCCGTTTCTTCGTCTTCGTTGATAGTGACGAACTGTTTTAGTTCATCCAGGGTGGCTACATTGTTTTTAATTTCTTCAAGCCAGTTCATGGCACACCTCTTGCATTGGAATGTATGTAAAACCTTACTATATTTAAAAAACATGACACGCTCATGATCTGCGCACGTTGTAATGAGCAGATTTCTCCACGATTGGAGTTATTTTTCTCTTGTGAGTCAGGTTCTGGTCGAACAACAATGTTCGTTTGCCGCTTTTAGCGGAAAGATCTTAACTGTACCATACGTAAAGCAGGAACGAGTTAGGTGAAAGTATGTAATTTATATAAAAAACTTATACACTCACTCTCACCTGGAATACGTCTTGCGGGGTAAAGCCTCATGAAAATAAATGATATTGACCTAACTCAACACAATTCACTCGTCACAAGGTAAAGGGCTTCTTCCCTAAAATACCAATATAGGGAAGTATTGTCATCAGTACAAGAAATTTATTAAAAAAAAGTAAATAAAAATACCAAAAAAATAAATAAAAAATACATTATCATAATGCCATTTATTTTATTATACTACAAAAAAACTTCACATGTTCATATTTGTTTCACTCTGTTGTCACCCAGCATGGCATGTACCAGGTCAGCCAGTTCGTCTGATAATTCGTTGATTGTTCGGGCAGCTTGGGCTACATCGTTCATAATATTATTCAATTCCTGTGCTGATTCGGTAACATACAGTATTGTCTTGCTTGACTCATCATTGGCAACCTTTTGTTCATTTGTGGATACGTCTATTGTGTGAGTTGACTCGTATATTTTTTCATTGAGATTAGTAATGATTTTTATTGAGTTGTTTACATCAATGATAAGGTCTCCAGTGCCGGCAATCTCTTTAGTGATGTTCAAAACCGCGTTATTGAGATCGTTGATCATGTTGGATGTCTTGTCAATGTAACCACTGCTGCTTTTGATCAGTTCCTGGTTATTGTGTATAAGCTTTTCAATTTCCTTCGAGTTTTGCGTGGTGGCTTCTGCAAGCTTGGATATTTCATCTGCAACAACTGCAAATCCCCTTCCGGCTTCTCCAGCACGTGCAGCTTCTATGGAAGCATTCAGCGAAAGAAGGTTAACCTGGTCGGCAATGTCATTGATGATGCTGATAAACTTCGACATGTTGCTTCCGGTTTCGTTCAATACCAAAAACTGTTCCCTGGTTGTACCCATCAATTCAGATGACTGGTGAGAGAACTCACTAATCGAATCGATGGCGGCCTGTATTTTACCCGAACTGTGGGTGATCTTTTCGAACACCTTTTGTAAATCCATCACTGATTCGTTTGCTATCTGCATTTCCTCGAAAAGTGACCTGGCAGTTGTGGTGATGGACTCGGCGTTGCTTGATAACTCTTCAACCGATGCTGATATTTCTTCCAGGGAAGACGCCTGCTTCTGGGAGAGCTGGTTAACCTGTACCGATACTTCTTCCTGGCCCGTTGCCCTGGATTTCAGTATCTTCACAGAGTTATTCACCGCTTTTGCTACATCAGACAGGTCCTGGTAATTCTTTTCAGCTTCTTCACCCTTGGAGATAGCAATCTCCATTATGGCGCGGGTTGCCCGTGCCCCCGCAGCGGCACCTATGCCAACCCATATATAAATAAGAAACCTGACACCGATGACACTACCCACAGGACCCTCGGGCACGAGGTGTGGTCTGAGTATGAATAATGATACCTGTGATAACACTACCAGCATGAAGGTGAAAAGTGATACTCGTACATTAAAATAAAATACACTTGATACCAGTATTATGTAATGAGCCGCGAAAAGTTCACGGGAGCCATGAATGACATACTGGAAGATGAATAGTGAAAGCATAACACCGGCTATCACCACGTAACTGGAGGCAGGGTGGGCTTTCAGCCTGCGGGCGGCAAACCAGGTAAGTAGAATAATGATGCTGACACCCGTGAGTTCGATAAGAATATCTGAAATAGTAAGATAATCCGAACCGGTGCCTGTCAAAAGGATTGCGGCAGTGGCAATGTTGGCAAGTACGGTTATACTTATAAAAGCCAGTATCAGTCGATTATGATTGTTCAACATCACATTGATGAAAATTTGATTTTCACCCAGAGACTTGCTGTTTCGTGTTTTGCTGGAAAAAGGAAGTTGCATAGAATACCTCGCAATCCATAATCATAAATCATAAATTCCATGAATTTATGAATGAAAAACATTGTACATCAAATGGAACATTTATAAATATGATCAACATATGTAAGTGAACATTCCATATAAATTAGCATAGTTTGTCACGTAAAATTTATGTTATTCTCTTGACAAATTATACGACTCATGGAGATGTTGTGTAATATTTAGTTGGACAGGTGCAGATGACATTCTCACGCGAACATATGGGATATTTTATAGCGTTTATGCTCATAGGTGGTATATTGGGATCTGCACTGGGAACCCTGCTGGTGAAGTTGATACCTTCAATCGCAATAATCACCAGTACATTAACCGGTCCAATCGGGTTTAACCTTGAGATCATAACATTCAGCGTTAAGCTCAATATTTCCGCCATAGCAGGTATTATTGGCGGTATAGTAATATTCAGGAAACTGTAATAGTTTTTTCGCCGCTCCTGCGGCTATCAAGTGTACCAGCCATATAAGGCCGGTGCATATACAAGTAAATCGGTGGTTCACCGGTTGCCTCCTACCAGCAGGATTTGTGATGAGTAACTTGAATTATTCTGAGGGGCATGGTAACGCTGACGTACTGGCTGGCCGTTGGTTGCCGGACATAAGTGCTTCCGATTTACATGTTTTGATAAATTACGATGTATATCTATCAAGATGAGGGGGTACCTTAATTGTCAGTAATATCAATGAAAGCCTTATTAGAATCCGGTGTCCATTTCGGGCATCAGACCCGCAGATGGAATCCCAAAATGTCGCAGTTTATTTTTACCGCGCGTAACGGGATACACATTATTGACCTTCAAAAAACCATGCAGCGTTTGAAAGTGGCCTATAGTGAGATGAAGCAGATTGCCGAAAACGGAGGCAAGGTGCTGTTTGTTGGTACAAAGAAACAGGCCCAGAACTCTGTAAAAGAGTTTGCCGAAAAGTGCGGTATGTATTATGTTTCAGAACGCTGGCTGGGTGGATTCCTTACCAACTTTAAGACCGTATCACGATCCATTGATCGCTTGAAAGAGATCGAGAAGATGAATGAAACGGGTGATTGGGATGCCGAAACGAAAAAAGAAATTCTCGAGCTTACCAGGGAACTTGAAAAGAAGAAAAAAATCCTTGATGGGATAAAGGACTTGAACCGGCTCCCTGACGCGTTGTTTATAATAGATCCGAAAAGAGAATCTATCGCAGTAAACGAAGCTCACAAGCTGAATATACCTATCTTTGCTGTTGTGGATACCAACTGTAATCCTGACGAAATTGATTATCCAATACCAGGCAATGATGATGCAATCAGGGCCATCGCCCTTTTTCTTGATGTTATGTCCCGGGCAATAATTGAAGGACAGTCAGCAGGCCAGGTGAGTGTAGAAGACGAGCTTGAAGAAGAGGCGGCTGAGGCTGAAAGTACCGAAGAGCCAACCGAAGAAGTTGAAGAGTCTGCTGAAACAGTTGAAGAAGCACCGAAAGAAGAAGCGAAGGCAGAACCGAAAGAAGATACTGTATCATCTGCCAGTGATGATGCCGAAATAGATGAGTCCGAAACGGATGAGAAAGAGTAAGACTGGAAAAAATTTGTAAGATTTAGCAATAAGGAGAGATCAAGTGGCAGAAATAACAAGTGCAATGATAAAGGAACTACGAGACAAGACCCAGGCAGGCATGATGGACTGCAAGAAAGCACTGCAGGAAACAGATGGGGACATGGACAAAGCGGTGGATTTCCTTCGAAAGAAGGGTATGGCCTCTGCTGGTAAGAAAATGGGAAGATCCGCCAGTGAAGGAATTATCGCTACTTATATTCATAGCAATAACAAGTTAGGAGTATTGCTTGAACTGAATTGTGAGACTGACTTTGTAGCGAGAAATGAAGACTTCCAGAACCTGGCAAGAGAACTTTGTATGCAGGTGGCAGCTTCTAACCCGTTATATGTGACTCCTGAAGATGTCCCGCAGGAAGTGATAGCCAAGGAAAAAGAGATATACAAGGACCAGATGCAGGATTCGGGCAAACCGGAAAATGTGATTGATAAAATTGTTGAAGGAAAGATCAACAAGTATTATACAGAAGTATGTCTCCTCGAGCAGGAATATATAAAGGATCCGAAGGTTTTAATAAAAGACCTTATTAAAGACAAGATAGCAACCTATGGTGAAAACATCGGTGTAGGACGATTTACCCGCTACCAGATAGGCGAATAATAATGGAATCTGATCCTGTAAATAATACGCAACTGCATTACCGGAGAGCACTTGTGAAACTCTCCGGTGAAGCACTTGCCGGTGCGAACAAGATCGGGATAGATCCCGTTGTGGTGAACCATATTGCAGGAGAAGTGAAAGAAGCATACCAGCTTGGCGCGCAGATTACCCTTGTTATCGGTGGTGGAAATATATTTCGCGGTGTTACCGGTACCGAGCTTGGTATCGAGCGTTCCACCGGGGATTATATGGGTATGCTTGGAACAGTCATTAATGCACTGGCGGTGCAAAGTGTTCTTGAAAACATGTCGGTACCCACCCGGGTGATGACAGCTATTGAAATGCGTTCCGTTGCTGAACCATATATACGCCGCCGTGCCCTGCGGCATCTTGAGAAAGGCAGGGTTGTTATCTTTTCTGCCGGTACAGGTAATCCATTTTTTACAACAGATACTGCCGCAAGTCTCAGGGCAATAGAGACAGAAGCAGAGGTTGTTTTGAAGGCCACAAAAGTAAGTGGTGTATACAACAGTGATCCTGAAAAATTCGCTGATGCCAAAAAAATTGATTCCATTTCTTATATCGATGTGATAAAAAGACAGCTGGCCATTATGGACTATGCTGCCATATCACTTTGTATGGAGAATAACCTGCCGCTGGTGGTATTTAACCTTTTTGACAGTGGTTCACTGAAAAAAATTCTAATGGGTGAGCGCGTAGGTACGTTGATTTCTTGATCTTACGAGGGGGAATAGAATGGTTAATGATATATTGAAAGATGTAGAAGCCCGAATGCAGAAAAGTATAAAGACTCTTGAAAAGGACTTCGCGTCAATACGAACAGGAAGGGCGAATCCATCAATATTTGATGGTATAAAGGTTGAAGTGTATGGCACAGAGATGCCCTTGAACCAGGTTGCCACCATATCATGTCCGGAGCCAAGACTGGTGGTTATTCAGCCATGGGACAAGTCAAATCTTGGTTCAATTGAGAAATCCATTCTCAAGTCCGATCTTTCATTGAATCCCAATAATGACGGTTCACTCATACGAATACAAATCCCTGATCTGACTGAAGAACGACGAAAAGAATACGTAAAAATGGCCCGCCAAAAGGCAGAAGACTGCAGGGTAGCCCTTCGCAACGTCCGCAGGGATGGTAATGATATGATAAAAGACCTTGAAAAGAACAAGGAGATATCAGAGGACGAAGCGAAGTCTGCAACCGATGAAATTCAAAAGATAACCGATAAGTACGTAAACGATGTACAGCAAATGACTGATAATAAAGAAAAAGAGATACTTAATATCTAAAACGATACCTGAATGTTCAAACGTGATTATTCCCGCAAAATTGATTATTCGAGGGTACCTGAACACGTTGCCATAATAATGGATGGCAACGGACGCTGGGCTCAAAAACGAAAACTTCCGAGAATCGAAGGACACCGTCGAGGTTCTGAAACAGTGGAAAACCTGATGGATGCAGCCATTTCTCTTAATATTAAGGTCGTCTCACTTTACGCCTTTTCTACAGAGAACTGGGCACGGCCTGAAGATGAAGTAAAGGGCCTGTGGCAGTTGCTGCAGTATTTTTTTGAATCAAAACTTCCCCTTTTGAAAGAAAAGAATATTCAGGTACGACATTCAGGTAATATACAAGACCTGCCATCCGGTGCAAGGAAGGTTATAAAGGAAGCAGTAAGGGAAACGAAGAATAACGACAGTATAATACTAAATTTCTGTTTGAATTATGGTGGCCGCGAAGAAATTTTAACTGCAGCAGAAAAATGGGCTGACAGGCGGAAAAATAACGAATCGCTGGATAGCAAGTCTTTCGAAAAATATCTTTATACACATGGTTTACCCGGGGTTGATCTTTTAATACGAACCAGTGGTGAATACAGGATCAGTAATTTTCTTCTCTGGCAGATTGCATATGCAGAACTGATCTTTATGGAAGTGTTATGGCCGGATTTTACTCCCTGGCATCTTTACAAGGCAGTATATATGTTCCAGAAAAGAGAAAGGAGATTTGGCGGTTTATGAATGAAATAAAAAAGGCCACAATTAAGAGGATCCTCAGTGCCGTTATTGCGCTGCCGGTGTATGCGTTTATTATAGTAACTGATATATTTCAGTCTACCCCCATATTATTTGTCAGTATTCTCATTTCACTGGTAATGCTGTATGAATTTTACCAGATATGCGAGAGCGATCGTGGCCACAAGGCGTTTATAAAAACCGGGTTGCTTGCGGGCCTGGTCATCAATGTACTCATGTACATGTTTGCCTATGGTAATGTTTATGGATATAACAGGTTTATAGACAGTTTTGAAGCAAGAGCCGTGTTCGCGTTGTTGACCATCCTGGTAAGTGTCATCTTTTTCATTCAGATATTCAAGCGTCCCATTGAGGGGGGAATATATTCAATATCCATAACAATATCAGGACTGGTTTTTCTTGTAATTCCATTTTCTCATATTATTTTAATGAAGTCCCTTGCAGATGGTTTTATCTATATAATAGTGTTACACGCGGTTATTATGTTGAATGATACAGGGGCTTATTTCGGTGGTGTACTTTTTGGAAAGCATAAGACGAAATTTCCCGTTTCTCCAAACAAGTCGTGGGAAGGGTATTTTTCCGGCATGCTGTTCAGTATAATATCCATGATGATAATAACCCAGGTAATTGAAGTATTTTTCGCAAAGCATCTCTTTTCAATGGTTGAGTCTGCTATTCTGGGTGTGGGTTTGAGTATATTTGGCCACGTAGGTGATCTTGCCGAATCCGCCATTAAGCGTGACGGTAATATTAAAGACTCGGGATCTATTATCCCCGGCCATGGCGGGATGTGGGATGTGTTTGATTCCCTGGTATTTACTTTTCCCATATTCTATTACTATCTCCTGCTAAAAGGAGTGGCATAAAACTGCCCGTTAATATGGCATCTACTGTTACAATTCTCGGTTCAACAGGATCCATAGGCATTTCAACCCTGCGGGTTATCCAGGCATTCCCGGATTCCTTTACTGTATATGGACTTTCATGCAACAAGAGGCTTGATATCCTGAAGAAGCAGATAGGTTTATTCAAGCCTGTAGTTGTAGCCGTCAGCGATGCTGCTGCAGTAAATTCAGATCAGTATAAACAATTGGTACAGGAGTATCCTGGAATACGTTTTTTAACCGGTGATGAAGGAATCGAAGAACTGGCAACACAGGCAGTTGATATATTAGTATCCGCCATCGTTGGGGCGGCCGGGCTGAAACCAACCATGGCTGCCATGGATTGTGTCAAGCGGATTGCCATTGCGAATAAGGAAACACTGGTTATGGCAGGAACTATTGTAATGGATACGGCAAGACGCAGGGGAGTTGAACTCTTGCCGATAGATAGTGAACACAATGCCATATTCTCACTTATGCAAAATCGAGAACCAGGGGACATAAAAAAGATTATCATTACCGCTTCGGGTGGAAGCCTGAGAGATTTCCCACTGGATAAACTGGATGATGTTACCCCGGAAGAAGCCCTGCAGCATCCAACATGGAGCATGGGGGATAAGATAACTATAGATTCCGCAACCCTCATGAACAAGGGCCTTGAAGTGATCGAAGCGCATCACCTGTTTAATATATCATTTGATGCAATTGACGTTGTTATTCATCCTGAAAGTGTTGTACATGGTATGATTGAGCTTGTTGATGGATCGGTCATTTCACATATGAGTATTACCGACATGGCACTGCCGATTGTTAATGCGCTAACTTACCCCAAACAGGTGGATCATGATTTTGGCAATCTCGATATTGAGAAGCTTGGTGCTCTTACATTCAAAAAATATGAGCCGGAACGTTACCCGGCCCTGGAACTTTGTTACCGGGCGGGAAAAACCGGGGGGACAATGCCTGCTGTTCTCAATGCTGCAAATGAAGAGGCAGTATACGCGTTTTTAGACGGCAATACAGGTTTTACGGATATCGTAAAAATTGTTGCTACAATTACAGAAAATCACCAGGTTGTAAGTGATCCGGATTTAGAGCAGATATATGCTGCCGACAGGTGGGCACGACAACAGGTCAAGGAATATATTAAGAGGTAAATAATGGTAACTATCACATACATACTGGCCGCTGTAATCCTTCTGGGATTATGCATATTTGTTCATGAACTGGGACATCTTCTTGGCGGAAGGATGGTAGGCATAAAAGCTGAAGTCTTTTCGATTGGATATGGTAAAGGAATCATAAAGAAAAAGTGGGGAGATACAACCTACCAGTTAACCCTGATTCCTTTTGGAGGATATTGCAAATTTTATGGTGAAAACCCCTCGGATGACCGCGAGGGAAAAGAATATGAATTTCTTTCCGCCCACCCCTTGAAAAGGGTGGTAACGGTTGTAATGGGGCCGCTGTTTAATCTTTTTTTTGGTGTATTTTTGTTTTTCATCATGAATATATCGGGTTACTCGGTAGAAACCAACAAGATTTATATACCTGAATATTTTAAGTCAGGTGAATATGTCTCACCGGCATACCAGGCTGGCCTGAAAACCGGGGACATTATTACTGAAATAAATAATGAAACAGTAAGCAGTTTCAGCGATGTGCAGAGCAAAATAGTATTTTCAGACGGAAAGCCTCTTTCCATACAGTATCAGCGTGATGATCTGCAGCAAACGGTAAAAGTAACCCCGAAAAAATATTCTGAAAAGGGATATTATACCGTGGGAGTGATGCCATATGGGGAGCGGGTGCTGATAGCCAATGTGCTTGATGGGTATCCCGCACAACAGGCCGGGTTAGAAAAACTTGATGAAATAAAGTCAGTGGAAGGAAGACAGTTTGAGACACCACAGGAATTCACTGAATATATAAGAAAAAAGGCCGGAACAGCACTTGAATTTACAGTTATTCGAAGTGGTAATGAAAAGAAGGTACAGGTAACCCCGCAGCAGAGAGAAGTATTGAAAATTGAGAAATTCACGGATATGCGTTTTCCCGGGGAGACATATGAGATTGCACTTGATAAACTGGATATAATAAAATCATCGATAAATGATGGAAACGTGAAAATAAATGACAGGCGAATACAGTCCTTTTCGCAGTTTGTTTCAATAGTTCAAAGAAGTGGAAACAGGGTGCTTACAATAAAAACCCCGGGTGGTACATATAAAGGGAATGCTGCTTTTGAAAAATATGGATTCGTTGGAATAGAAACGGCTATTGCTCCTGAAATGGTAAATATTGAATACGGTTTTGCCGGATCAGTTACAAAAGCACTTATAGACCCATTTGAGTTTATTGCATTGAATGTACAGGGAATCGGCATGATGTTTTCCGGTGAACTGGATGTGCGGCGAAATCTCTCGGGTCCCATTAGAATCGCGAAGATCGCTGGTGACACCGCGTATTATCGGGGAATTGAGGCGTTTATACTGTTGATGGCTAAAATATCCATAATTCTGATGGTTATGAACCTGCTCCCTATCCCAATGGTAGATGGCAGCTATATAGTGTTCTTTTTGTACGAAGCGATTAAGGGCCGGCCTCTGAATGAAAAGATCATGGAAAAAATACAGCTGATAGGTTTCGCGTTTTTAATAATGCTGGGTGTGTTTATAATCTTCAATGACCTTTCATTTTTACCATTCTTTCAAAAATTCTTTAATTGAGACATTCATTTCTCCTTCCATTCGTGGAAGGAGAAAAGCGTAGACATAAGAATGGAATACCTTGTAACGTAATACCATGGTAAACAATAAAAGACAATCCAGGCAGGTTCGTGCAGGTTCCCTTGCAATAGGTGGCGGCGCACCCGTGTCATTGCAATCCATGACGAGCTGTCCTCTTGAAGATATTGCCGCAACCATCACGCAGATCCGCTTCCTTGAAGAAGCGGGAGCACAGATGGTACGCCTGGCGGTACGAACTGAAGATCACGTGGTACATCTCAGGGAAATTCGTCAACATATATCTCTTCCCCTGTGCGCGGATATACACTTCAATCATCGTATCGCACTGGGAGCAATTGATGCGGGAATTGACAAGATAAGGCTTAACCCCGGCAATATTGGTGAACGCTGGAAGGTTGAAGAAGTAGTCAGGGCAGCCAGGGAACATGATGTGCCAATTCGAATTGGTGTAAATGGTGGGTCGCTTGATACTAAGAAGTATCCCCAGGTCAACCCGCAGTCTCTTACCGACTCGGCCATGGATCACGTAAAGATACTTGAAGATCTACACTTTAATGACATCGTTATCTCAATCAAATCGTCGAATATTCAACAAACACTACAGGCCAACAGGTTGCTGGCTGACCTGGTAGAGTATCCCATTCATGTGGGTTTAACTGAAGCCGGCTATGGGCTTAACTGCATTGTACAAAGCAGCGTCGCTATCGGTTCATTGCTTCTTGAAGGTATTGGTGACACAATCAGGGTATCCATGACAGGTGATCCCGTGGAAGAGATCATAGTTGGAAGAAAAATTCTCGAGGCCGCGGGATTGCGCAGGGCTCCCATACATGTTATTTCATGCCCTACCTGCGGGAGAACAGATCCGGATATCAATCTTTTAGAACTGGCAAAAAAAACTGACCAGGTGCTTACCAGCCGATTTCATGATAGAATTGAAGCTTCGGGCAAAACGGTCACGGTGGCCGTTATGGGATGTGAAGTAAACGGTCCCGGTGAGGCTGCCCATGCTGATCTGGGAATAGCAGGGGGACGGGGAGGACAGATGCTGCTTTTCGCCGGGGGTGAAAAGTTGCGCAAAGTAGATGTCCGCAATGCCGTTGAAGAGATGGCGGACGAGCTTGAAGTCCTGCTTGAAAAATTGCTGTGATGTTTTATACTCGGGTCATGGCTAAGTGATGAAGAAATGATGGAGGGGCGAACGTGGCTATACAGTATTCATTCCCGGAAGGGTTTTTGTGGGGCAGTGGCAGTTCGGCATTCCAGGTAGAAGGGGAATGCAGAAACCATGACTTCTATGACTGGGCATTGCAGGGAAAGATCAAGGACGGCACAAACCCTGTAGATGCTGTTCATTTCTGGAAATATTTCAGGAAGGACATCGGCCTGATGAAAAAAATGAACCATTCTGCTGTACGTATCGGACTGGAATGGGCCAGGATAGAACCTGACAAATGGGCCTACGATGACAGTGTGCTGGATCACTACAGGGAAATATTAAAGGAAATGAAAGCACAGGGCATCTCGCCAATGGTTACACTGCATCATTTTTCAAACCCGATGTGGCTTGCCAGTCAGGGTGGATGGACTTCACCGAAGGTTGTAAAGTATTACATACGTTTTGTAAAAAAAGCCGTGCGATATCTTGGCGACCTCGTTGATGTCTGGATAACCATTAATGAACCATCAGTGTACGCTACAGCTGCATATCTTTTTGGCGAATTTCCTCCCGGGCAACATAGTTTGCGAAAAACATTCAGGGTAATGAAAAACATGGCAGATGCTCATGTAGCCGCGTATCATGAAATACATGAAATTTATACGCAAAAGTTATGGGGAACTCCGAAGGTTGGTATAGCCAAGCATCTGCGCACATTCGATCCATATAACACAAAGAACCCTCTAGATCATCTTTCTGCCCGATTGGCAAAACGGTATTTTAATGATTATTTTCTCAAGCAGATTAACAGAAAATCAAACACGCTGGATATATTCGGACTAAATTATTATTCAGGTGACCTGGTGAAATTTCCATTGAACCTTCTGGGGCGGCAAAACCTGCCGAAAAACAAGCTGGGATGGGACATCTACCCTGAAGGACTTTACCGGATACTTGATGAATATTACTTCAGGTACGGTTGTCCTGTGTATATAACTGAAAACGGTACCTGTGATGAAAATGATGAATTACGGCCGTCATTTATCCTTGATCACCTGTACCAGTTATATCGGGCCATGGAAAACGGTGTTGACATAGCCGGGTATTATCACTGGTCTACCCTGGATAATTTTGAGCTGGTTGACGGACTTATGTCAAGGTTTGGACTGGTACACGTAGACCATGAACATCCGGACAGAAAAAGAACGCTAAAGACCAGTGGGAAAATGTATGCTGATATCGCCGGGTCTAATGGCATAACAGAAAAAATAGTCGAAGAATATGTGCCGGAATGGAGGCCATGATTTCTGATATATTTAACACTGATCTTTTTATTGATGTTCAATCAGGGACGTATCAAACAGGCATTTCACGGGACGCGGCAGATGATATAATAAAGTACCTTGATTCTACATTGAAGCCTGAATATATATACCATGCAACTCCCCGTCATGCTGTTGAAATTGAAGAATTCCACATGAGTCCCCGTCCTGTTACCCCCGCTCAATTCAGTCAGTTTATCGAGAATACGGGGTATCAAACTGAGGCGGAAGTGGAAGGCTGGGGATGGACCTGGGATAATGGATGGACAAAAAAAGAAAACCTCACCTGGAAGGAACCCTTTGGTAATACAGCTGACAGGATATACACTGAATTGGCAGAAAACGTCCCGGTATTACAGGTAAGCTGCAATGATGCGCGGGCTTTTTGTGACTGGCTTCAGAAAGAAACCGGAACCGGGTTCAGGCTCCCATCTGAACAGGAATGGGAAGTGTTTGCGTGTTCATTGGGTTTGCCCGGCATGAAAGATTCTGTAAAGCCTGATGCACGTGCATTGCCCGGTACAACTCTTGATTTTATCGAGATGCTTTCTGAGCAGCTTGCGGACAGGGCACTAATAAATCCCGGACTGGTGTGGGAGTGGACTGATTCCTGGTTTGACGCCTATCCCGGTGCCGATGATCATGATGAATATGGTACCACCTACAAGGTATTACGTGGGGGATCATTGATGAGTACCCCCATCCAAAAGGCAAGGGAGTACCGATTCAGGCGCTGTCCCACGGCCAGGAGTCCTTTTTACGGTTTCAGGGTGGTGTACTGATTATTATTCATCTATGATCGCAACAACCCTGGCCGGGGCGGCACTGCCGTCTTTAATTTTAAGAGGGAAACAGGCTATCCTGAATCCACTTGAGGGTACTTCCGACAGGTTCACCAGTCGTTCCATGTGGGAGTAGGGCAGGTCAACCTGATGTGCCTGCCAGAATATACCTTTTTCGTCTTTTTCCAGGGCTTCACGGGCCTGTAGATTCAATGGAACATCCCAGCCCCAGGCATCGATACCCATAACCCGGACACCCTGTTCAAAAAGCCATCGTGTGGCCTCAGCGGTAACCCCGCAACCCTTGAAGATGTAATCAGGCTGACCGTAAAACCGGTCACGTCCGGTGAATATTAATACGATATCCATGGGCTTTATGGAATAGTTAATTCTTTCAAGTTCTTTTTCAATATCCCCAACAGTAACCGGGTCACCCTCGTCCTTGTGGGTCATATCCAGCTTCAACCCGTCACCGAAAAACCACTCAAGGGGGAGCTCGTCAATGGTCTGTGCCCTTGCGCCGCCAATTTCGCTGTTATAATGCCAGGGCGCATCAACATGGGTGGCGTCATGGGTACCAAGTTTTGTTATGGTTTCAGTGGCCCAGCCTTCATCATTTCGAAAAAGGCGTCTTGGCACATTAAGAAGAGTCTCTACCTGCTTTGCGCCATCTTCATGGCTGTGATAATCAACCTGTATCTTAAGAAAATCAGGGGTTGTATCAGGACTGTTCTCAATAGTAGAAGAAAGGTCTATTATCTTCATGGGTGTACCTCTGTGGTGGAAAATAAAAGAATAAGTATTCTTATCATGGAAATGGATGTGCTGCAAGAAATTTTATGGGGGGAATCAGGATTGTTTCTGTATGCCTTTGCCTATGATGACTTTCATGAACTCACGGAAATCATTGTCGTCACGGCCTATTGTGTTGTGGACACCAAATTTTTTGAATTGCAGCATGCCTTCTGTTACCGATGACAGGAAAAAGGCAACTGTATGAGGATCAAGATTACGGAAGGTGCCTTCATTTACCCCTTCCGTGAAAACCTCTGCCATCATATCAAGAAGTTCGCCGGTTCTTCGGGTTATTTCATTCTTTCCGGGATCGGGATCTTCTGTGTCGAGAAACTCACCCTTGTATTCCATCAGGATGTTATAATAATCACGGTACTCGTTATAGAAGGTGAGATACGAGTCAAAGGTTGAGATAAGCTTTTTGGGGGAGGTTTCCCTTGAGTCAATACCTTCTTTAAAAAGCCTGTTCAATATATTCAGTGCTTCATGGCAAATGGTTTCGTATATTTCCCGCTTGTTTTTAAAATGGAAGTATACAGCCCCGGTGGTTAACTTCGCTTTTGACGCAATTGTTCTCATCGAAATGCCGTTATAGCCGTACTGCAGAAAGAGTTTGCGTGCGGTATCAAGTATTTCCTGTCGGTTGTTTTTTCTCATCACTTCTTCATTAATATGGTTATCAATTTGTAAAAGATTAACATAACAACGGTATGTTCCGGGTCAATATGTTTTTTACTGAACCGGGTATAAATTTTAAGGGTATTTCCGGATTCTTGGGAATTGAAAATAATTTTTTTTAACCGCAGATAAATGGAATTAAGTGAAAAGTGAAAAATGAAAGGTGAAAAGTTAGTAGTGACGAGTGATCAGTTCACTTCTCACGGCTCACTATTCACTAATCATCTGCGTTTATCGAGCGAAGCGGGCGGTTTCATA
>CAZVRB010000069.1:0-19043 GCA_964629365.1 uncultured Leptospiraceae bacterium | reverse complement strand
ACTGGGGCTGGAACATCCACTGGGCACCATCTATTGCATATCCAGTGTAATCGATTACGACAGGCCCCATCTCAAAAGCGGAAAACCATTCCAGTATACAACCGATACCATACAGGCAATGAAGACTGCCACCCTGGCTACCTGCAATATACCGGCAATAGACCCCATTCAACGTCAGAACCTGTCAGCATATGCCCAGCTGATTGACATGGAAGGGGCAGCGGTGGCACAAACCTGTAAGAAATTCGGGATCACCTGCCACCTGCTGAAATACGTGAGTGACACCCCCGAACATGTGCACGACAGGGATATTGTAAATAATATCAGGATATACGGGGACGTTCTTGCGGACACACTTGAGTCAATTATTTAAAAGCGATTATTACCTGCCAGGCGGGATCAGAAAGCGAACGTACCTCAACATCCCTGAAACCTGCAGTATCAAGCCACTGAATGTATTCATCCCGGGTATAGATGTTTCCCCTTTTACTCTGGGTTAACATGTGCAGGGCCAGCGTGGCGCCAAGATAACTCTCTCCCCTGATATTGTCAAAAATGGCGATAATACCGTTATCATCCAGGTTCTGATGACACATGGTGATTATCTTCTGATTATCCTCTGGTGACTGGCCATGACAGATATTACCCAGGAAGGCAATATCGTATGGACCTTCGGGGAGAGACACGGTTGCGTCCCCTTTCTGTAGTGAGACATTAGTAATCCCTGATAATTCCTTCTCCATGACTTCAAGTGATTCGGGCAGATCATATATTATTGTATGAATGTTTTTTCGCGAGAACTCCCGTGCAAGGGTGCCGGGAGCACCGCCGATGTCTGCCACTGTAGTCGCATTTGGAGAATATTCAAGGCACACATTCACCACTTCAGGTGCGATCTTCTTTTTCCATGGGGAATCCATTCCCCGTATAAAGTCTTTCATGTCAAGTTCACTGTAACTTGTGGGGTCAGGTTCACCATGTGTTAACACGTGAGACAATGTTCTCCATGGATTTACCAGGTACAGAAGGAATTTCCAGAAGTCCCCTTCGTACTCATCCCCCCCTTCTTCTACAAGACGGCTTACAATCTCATCCGGAACAGAATACTCTTCGCCTTTTTTTGATGTATACCCCATCTCAACCAGGGCTTCCAGCATCACCCAGGTTGCCCGCCTGTCAAATCCCATGCTTCGGGCAAGTTCATCAGCTGTACCGGGTTCGCGGTAAAGCTGGTTAAATACACCAAGTTTGAATGCCTGTCCCACGAAAAGTGTTTCTTCAAGGGCACCTTGTAATTCTCGTAATCTCAAATGCTGCTCCAGTGTTGTAATATATTAAATATTTTCTTCACATCTACCGTTTCACGGCATAGAGTATGATACTCTTGGGGAAAAAATTATCAAAAAAGTACTCTACTTTT
Organism: uncultured Leptospiraceae bacterium; assembly: GCA_964629365.1. GTDB lineage: Bacteria > Spirochaetota > UBA4802 > UBA4802 > UB4802 > M55B154. Next base: position 17,623 of record CAZVRB010000069.1, on the reverse strand, counting down.
TCCATTAGTCTTGAATCCATAGTCTTCACAAGAAATGAATGATATCCTTTAGATACCGGATGATTGTTCAGGTGAAGGCCTACTACGCTCCTGATAATCCAGTAAATGGTATGAAACGAGTGTTTAAAATCAACGGCATAAACGTCAAGCCCGTTGCTGTCCATGATTGAAGCCAGCTTTCGGGGGATATATTTTCTTACGTGACCACCCGGAGAAGTAAAATACTCGTAGGTAAGCACATCATAAGCAATCTCAGTAATAAACGTGGGGACAGTTATTGCAACCACCCCTCCCGGCTTAACCACCCGGGCAAGTTCGCTGCACGCGCGATAATCATCATCCACATGCTCCATAACCTCGGCACATATAACCCTGTCAAAGGTGTTATCCCTGAATGGAAGCTGCAATGCGTCACCAAGTTGTACCAGGTATCTTCCGCTTTTATGCGCCTGTCCCTTCTCTTTCATATAAGCCAGGGTATATCGTGCCCTGCGTACCGATTCCATGTCCATGTCCATACTCCAGACATGTGCACCACGGGAGATGCATTCAAAGGAATGACGTCCCCCACCACAGCCGGCATCAAGGATCAAATGCCCTTCCTGAAGGTTTAATGTGTCAAAATCAACTGTGAGCATCTATGGCCTCCCGGTATACGGCTTCCATTTCCCGACCGGCGTTTTCCCAGGTAAAGGTGTGCAATACACGTTTCCTGGCTTCTTTACCCATCTTTTCACGCAATTTCGGGTTCTCAATTAAGAAATCTATTGCATCGGCCAGTGCCTGAGGATCCCTGGGAGGCACCAGGTATCCTGTTTTCATATGTTCCCCGATAACCTCGGGCAATGCTCCCCCGCTTGCGGCAATTACCGGCAATTCACATGCCATGGCTTCTGCCGCGGGGAAACCGAATCCTTCATAGAGGGAAGGACTGAGAGCAATTTGTGTTTTGGAATACAACGAGATAAGGCGGTCCATTGTTATTTTGCCGGTAAAGGTGATTTTGTCATTAAGACCAAACTTGTCTATCCATCGTGGAACGAAATTCCTGTTAGGGGCCCCGCCATCGACAATGGTCAGCTTCACGTCATTTCTTGTCAGGGTTAACGCTTTGAGCAGGTACATTACTCCCTTTTTACGATCTTCAACATTACCAACGAAAATAAGGCTGTTCTTATCTTTTTTATGGTATTTTCCGTTCATGGGATAAAAAATATCTGAATCCATACCGTTATACACTACACGCTGCTTACTTAACGGGACACCGAAAGCCTTTGTAATCTCCCTGGCTGAATCATGGGATACGGTAACGATTAAATCCATTCTTTTTGATACGAAACGCTGCATAAGCAGGGGATAATATAACACCCTTTTCATTTTCAGGTAAAAGCTTGATGGGTATTCAAACCATGTTGTCCTGTCGATTGAAAGTGGGTGATGGATGGTGGAAATAAAGGGTATACCAAGTTTTTTTATAAGAAGAAACCCATATCCCAGGCACTGGTTATCATGTATAATATCAAATGTATGGGTACGTGACAGTTCTTTCAGTTTCTCATAGGCCCGGATAGAAAATGTCTCGATCTCGGGAAATATACCAAATCGGGAGGCCACGTACTCGTAAAAATTCAAGGGCTTGAAGGTGGCAAAAGGTTTATTTGGCTTCACAAACTCTTTCATATTAAAGTAATTATGATTACTCACATAATGATAGGTAACTCCTTCGATGGGAAAGGGATAAGGGGGACCCACGATGGCGTGCACCTCGTGACCCAGCCTGACCAGTTCACGGGCAAGATACATCAGGTATATTCCCTGTCCGCCGCAATAAGGATTACCCCTGTAGCTCATGAGGCATATTTTCATAATGAACTCCTGTATGACGCCACCACGTCTTTATACACCGCCAGCGTGTTTTGGGCAGCCACCGGCCAGGCGAACATGTCAACCGCCCGCCTGCGTCCTTTTTTGCCCAGTTCTTCTCGAAGTGCTTCATTGTTCAGCAGCGTATTGATGGCATCTTTCAATGCTCCCGGATTTTCCGGTGGTACCAGTATCCCCGCGTCACCTACCACCTCGGGCAATGCTCCCGCTGTTGTTGTAACAACAGGTGTTTCACATGACATGGCTTCTGCAGCGGGAAGACCAAACCCCTCGTACAATGACGACATGACCAGTATGGTACAGGTACTGTAGTGATGCACCAGTTGGTCAAGGTCAATCTTTCCGGTAAAATGCACCCTGTGTTGCAGTTTCAGCCTTTCAATCATCTTCCATGCCGTCAACCTTTTTGGCGGTCCCTCGTCTACTATGGTGAGGGTGACATCCTCCGGCAGCATGGCAAGGGCTTCAAAGAGGTATCTCATGCCCTTTTTATGGTCTTCGGTATTTCCCACGAAAAGGAGAGACCTGTGCTTTCTGGGTTCACCCGTATTTCTGAAAAGCTCAACATCCATACCATTATATACAACCGATACTTTTTCAGGAGACAGGCCGAATGCCTGTTTCAGTTCATACAGCCCTTCCCTTGAAGAAGTAATAACACGATGCAGACGGTTAATCACTTTCCGCTGCATGGTTAAAGGATAAAAGAGAATGGTACATGCTTTCTCCCACATGGTTGTATCGATGAGAAAATCGGCGTTTCTGTCCCTGGTGAGGGGGTGATGTACTGTTGTCACTATGGGGATGCCATACCCCTTCATTGGCAGCAATCCCCACCCAAGGCATTGTACATCGTGTATCAGGTCATATTTTTTCTTCTTTAAAAGCTTTTTCAAGTAAAAAAAGGATTTCATACTGAATGTTTCCATTTCCGGAAATATGTGAAACCGCGTCGCCACATACTCTAAAAAATGCCAGGGGGAAAACAGCTTCTTGAGATTTTCATAAGGGATATGTGATGTTCGCATTGACCAGAGGTGAAGGTTTTCCAGTTTGTACACATCCGCCCATTCTTCCATGGGATCAGGATATGGCGGTCCTACCAGGACATCAATTTCAACCCCCTGTTTCGCAAGCTCCCGCGTAAGGTGATACAGGTATATTCCCTGTCCTCCACAGTAGGGGTTGCCTCGATAACATAAAAAAAGAACCCTCATAGGTGAGCACTACTTCTCTTTATAAAGGGTTGACCTCGCGGTAATTATAGCAACTCCAACCCAGAACACCATTCCCAGAAGGACGAGTGTAATTACCGTCGCGGGGATTGCTATTGCCAGGTAATACTGCTGAATAACACCATATATGAAAAGCCCTGCAAGTGCAGCAGTTACCAGGCAGAGTAAGAAAGCTTTAAATTTTGAATTATCTTTTTTTTCTACGATTTCAGGCATTGGCGGTGCCACCTTTATTGTTAATATAGTCATTCCAACCCAGAAGCCTGTTGACAGAATCCCTATGGTTACCATACCAACGGGAACTGCAACCGCATAATATGTTTCAGCGGCAATCTTCTGAAAATTGGAAATGGAATATGCGTCGTTAAGTATATACGCGTAATATCCGAAAACGGCCAGCAACGCCGCTGATATCACGCATGCGATTATTCCCAGAATTCGAGCTCTTGGCATAACAGGTATCCTTTATTAAAAACTCAATACAATCTTTACCGCGTCATCATCCCGTGCCACTGCCATATCAAATCCTTTCTGAATGTCTTCAAATGGCATATCATGGGTCAGCATGGGCCTCACGTCAACGGCGCCTTTCAATATCATATCAAGGGCGTAAGGGTAATCCATAGTAAGATCAGGTCCTACGGATGCAATCATTCTCAGTTCTTTTCGAAAAAACACATTAAAGTTAAGGCCAGGTGATTCGTCAAGACAGATACCGAAAAAGGCTACCTGGCCATTATGCCTGGCAAGATCAAAAGAGCTGTTTATAACATCAACGTTCTGCCCGAAGGCCTCGATAACAATGTCAGCCATGTTCCCTGATGTGATTTCCTTCACCCGTTCTTCAACGTTTTCGGTAGAAGGGTTTACAATGTGACTGGCCCCCATCTGCCTGGAGATATTCAGCCTGGTATCCAGGGGATCAACAGTAATAACCGATCGCGCCCCGGCATTTTTGATCAACGACGTGAACAGCTGACCAACGGGCCCCTGTCCCAGTATTACCACGTTTTTATTGTAAGGGCTGTCGATTCTGAACACGCAATGAGCCACCGCCCCTAAGAGCTGGGTCATCAACAACACGTTCAGATCCAGGCTGGAGTTTTCCGGCAGCTTCTGCACCCTTGCCGGATCATTTACATGATATTCCTTGTACGCGTCAAGGCCGGTAGGATAATACATAACCAGGTCGCCTTCTTTCCACCCTGAAGAACGAGATGCCTCGATTACTCCCAGGCATTCATGTCCCGGAAAACCCGCTGGGAAAGGATACGAAGCCGGATTATAAGAAACAGAAAAATACGGCAGGTCAGATCCGCATATGGCAGCTTTCTTCAGTTTTACGCGCACAGCACCATCAGGACAATCCGGAATTGGATCATCTGATATTTCAAATCGTGCCGGTGATACTATTCTTGCCGCCCTCATGCAGCGTTCCTTCATACATCCTAAATATTGAAAACACAGTGTGACAGGGTATATCAATTGTCAACATATTTATTGTACTATTATTTTGGTGGTATATGTATATATTTATTTGTACAAAAGTGCACATAATCAATATATCGTTTCCTATTTTTCTTGACATCCCGCTCATGGTAATTAAAATCACGCTATCATTCACAATGAACGCACAGGGGACCATGGAGAAAAAGAATGAAGATTTCCACCACTAAAATTAATGGTTATAGTCTTGTAAAAATTGAAGGTTCTCTTACCATTGAATACATAAAAAATATTGAACAACAGGTGGATCTTTGCCTTGACGAAGGAAGAGATGTAATTCTGGATTTTTGCGAACTTTCCTTCATTTGCAGCGCGGCCCTGAGTTTTCTTTTAGCATCAAACCAGAAGGCAAACGCAAAATCACTCAGGCTTGCAATAGTTAACTGCAACAATGATATCAGAAATCTTTTCAACCTCACCGAGCTGGATAAGCATCTCTCCATATTCAGTTCTGTTGAAGAAGCCCGAAGAAACCTCGAGTCCTGATACAACACATTATAAGGAAGAACCATTGAAAATCATAGTTTGTCTCGGCAACCCGGGAAGAAAATATAAAAAAAACCGTCACAACGCCGGTATGATAACAGGTGAAACCCTGGCTGAAAAATACGGTATACGGGTTAAGAAAAAACAGCATTCTTCCATAACGGGTGAAGGGAATATAGATGGATTCAAGGTAATGATGTATTTCCCACAGACCTATATGAACAACAGCGGCATGGCGGTAAACCAGGCCATGCAGCATTACCACCTGTCTCATCAGGACCTGGTGGTGTTACATGATGAGATCGAACTTCCTTTTGGCGAAGTACGGGATAAATTCGGGGGAGGACATAAGGGCCAGAACGGGCTCAGGTCTATTATACAGGAAACAGGAAGCGCGGATTTTTACCGTGTTCGTATTGGCGTAGGACGCCCGGACAATCCACACATGACTGTTGCAGACTGGGTGCTCTCGAATTTTACCAGTGAACAATTGAAAATGATGGACGAAATCGCGCAAAAGGCAACAGACAGCCTGCTCTCATGTCTCCGCGCGCAGTAGATATGTTATTATCTTGACTTTACCCTTAAAAATACAGTATGTTTAGTATCGAATATACTGCGAATTCTTCTTTAACTTACTTCAGGAGGCACCCATGAAAATAGTTGTTCCTTTGGCCGAGGGCCTCGAGGAAATTGAAGCCGTTTCCATCATAGATGTGCTTAGAAGGGCAAATCTCGATGTCACCACGGCATACATACAGAACAACCCGGTAAAAGGATCACATAACATTCTCATTACTGCAGATACATCTCTTGAGAGCCTGGACCCGGTAGACTTCAACTGCATCGTTCTTCCCGGGGGGATGCCGGGCAGTAAGCATCTGAAAAACAATGATACCGTGAACACCTTCGTAAAACATATCTACTCAAAAGGCGGATACGTGGGGGCCATATGCGCGGCGCCAATTGTTCTTGGACACGCGGGTATTCTCTATGACCGCAGGGCAACATGTTTTCCGGGTAACGAGGATCAGCTTGAAGGTGCAATCATCGTTGACGAGCCGGTGGTAGTGGACGGCACCGTGATAACAGGAAAGGGACCGGGATGTGCTATTCCATTTGGACTGGAGCTGGTAAAAATACTTGCAGGTGAAGAGATCAGCAATGGCTTGAAAAACGCCATGCAGGTCTACTGGATGTAAAAGCAACGGCTACCCATGATCAAGAAAAGCAACTTCAACAAGGGAGCCTATATCTACATCGAGGGAGATGAGGATGTTGATGATATTTTTATTGTAGAGAACGGGGGTATCCAGCTCACCAATTACAACAGTAATGTTCCCCGCATAAAAAGTACCATCAATCAGGGTGAAGTATTCGGCGTTATATCCTCCCTCTCCAACCGCCCCCGCATCGAAAGCGCCATAGCCGCCACCGATGTGACCGTCGACAGGGTAAAGCGGCAGCAGTTTATCACGCTTTTACAGGCACAGCCCCACATAGCCCTGAAAATTCTCAACTCATTTTCAAACCAGCTTAGGGCATACAATGAACTGGTGGTTTCACTTCTTGACGGCGCACGGGATGTGAGGACAGAAGAGGAAACGTTATTCAGAACAGGTGAGTTTTACTTTACCGAAAGCCGTTACAATCACGCCAGGCACGTACTCTGGCGCTACCTTGAATTATTCCCGGGATCAGTATATGCCGACGAGGCCCACGAATTTCTGGAAAAGATTGAACGTTCAGGTGAACGCTCCATACCCGAACCCATACAACAGGGGCCTTACAGGATTTACATGGACAAGCAGATGATATTCTGCGAGGACGAACCCGGTGATGAGATGTACATCATAAAAGAGGGAAAAGTCAAAATAGTAAAGATGAGCGAAGATTCCGAGGTTATGCTTTCCATTCTCCGGGAAGGGGATATTTTCGGCGAGATGGCCCTCATCTCTGATATGACACGAAACGCCTCGGCCATCTGCTGGGGAAAAACCACGTTGCTGCCCATACGAAAAGAGACACTTCCTGATGTGCTGAAGAAATCTCCTTCAATAATACATGTTATTTTCAAGGCACTCAGTCAGCGTATATGGTTCACCTTCATCCGTATCGAGTCAAGATTATATGAGAAACCAATCACCCAGATTTACGCCTTTCTCGAGAATAAGCTGCTGGAAAACGCCGTATCACTGAAAAGTACCGACGCGGTTCGCTTAAACTTTGGAATAAATGAGCTTTTCACCATGCTTGGTTATTCGACTGCCCGCATGGGCAGCACCATGGACCGGCTGCTGGAAGACTCAAACCTTCATTTCCAGTTTGGCGAGACCATCATAGAAAACCCATCTCAGCTCACCGCCAGGGCAAAGTATTTCAAGTCAAGAGACCAGATTGATACCGGTGATGATACGGAAGAACGGCCGTCAAAAAAAGCTGCACAAACCAGTGAACAGGCTCAACCCGTCCCTGAAGAGATACCGGCACCTGAAAGACCAGATGAAGAACCCGTCTTTGAAGGGGAGGCCTCCGGTCTTGACCCTGATGAGCTGAGGATTCCCTCACAGGAAATCGACTTCTAGCATACACACATTTCAACTCATTACCGGGTATCCTGTATTTCAACTCCAAAGACACAAAGATGTAATTTTATTAAATATGGTTGACTGAATAGATATTGCGTACATATGATTAGTAATTATAGAATATAACTATTCCCATTTTCAGGAGATACACATATGAATTACAGCCTTGTAAAGCAATTCTGGGTACATACCGTTGATAATTTTTTCAACTTCTTCTATAAAATATGGGACTTTATCAAGATATGGGTGGACGTATTCTGGGCATTTATTGACATCTGGCTGCATTTTTTTGCCATATTCCAGAACCTCTTTCTCTACCTGTTCTATATAATATTACTGGTAATTGACAAGGCCACCGAATCACGCATCAGGATATTTTTCTGGCAAAGATCATCAGGAGAGCGTCCCTTCTCCCCTGCGAAAGCCTACAACCCCAATGTGTACAATCCAATTCCGGCCATTTATGGTGGATCAAAGGCCTCCGGTACGGTGAGACCATCTGCCGGCACCGCTTCAGCATCATCAGCCCCGGGTGGGAAGGTTCGCAACATGCGAACAGGTGCCCAGGGGGGACGGACATCTATCATAAAATCAATACTGGAATTTTTTAGAAACGTTGTGGAAATAATCGTATCTGCCATAAAGGCACCCATACGGGTAGCAGGTGATTTCTTCTCAAGAAGAATGAAGCCGGTTCGGGAGGAAGCCCCTTCATCTTCGGCCGGTGGCGGACTAATCGATGAATACCTGAAAGAATACGAACAAAAGCGTCAGAGATAAACTCACACCAGCATCTGCACAACCAGCTGCCGGTTTCTGGGCCGTGTATCACAATCAATAAGCACAACCTGCTGCCAGGTTCCCAGTGTCAGGTTTCCGTCAACCACCGGAATGGTAATTGAAGGCCCCAGCATGGCAGCCTGCAGGTGTGATGAGCCGTTATCGTCGTGCCATGTTTCGTGATGGTGGTACGGTTCATCGTAGGGGAACAACTTGTCCAGGTAGACATCAATATCCTTTTTCAGCCCCGGTTCGTATTCTATGGTGGTAAGTGCGGCCGTAGACCCTGGCACGAACACCACCACGATACCGCTTTCCACCCCGTGATTTTTCACGATAGCAGAAAGGTCAGGCGTGATATCAAGTACATCACGCCGCCCTTTTGTGGATACGGGAATGCTGTCGGTTATCGCCATGCAATCTCCTTTTAATGCTTGAATGCCCGCTGCCCGGTGTACACCATGGACACCTTCGGGTTGGCCTCGTTACAGGCTTCAATGGACTCGAAGTCCCGCATTGAACCACCGGGTTGTATAATGGATGTTATACCTTCCTTTATGCCTACGTCAACCCCGTCTCTGAAGGGGAAGAAGGCATCTGATACCATGCATGAACCTGTAAGTCCACCCTTTGCATTTCGGGTTTCCTTGTCAATTTCTTCCAGGTCACCCTGCTTCCGGTCACCCTTACTCACGGTCAGGGCAAGTTCATCATATGACATACCATGGCGGTCAAAGCAGAGAAGATCAGCATACTTTGAATAGGCCTTCTGCACCGCGATCCGGGCAACGCCTACCCTGTCCTGTTCACCGGTACCTATGCCAACGGTAACCCCGTCCTTCACATAAATTACCGAGTTAGAGGTAACCCCCTGCTCAACGAACCAGCCAAAAAGCATATCCTCGTACTCTTTTTCTGTGGGAAGCCTGTCGATTGTATATTTTTTATCCTTGTAGGTTGTAACTGCCGGTTTCAGGTCATCCTTAGTATTGATGATGTTCAGCGGCGACTGCTGCACGATAAGTCCCCCGTCCATCAGTGACTTAAAATCAACGAATCGTGAATGCTTCATCTCTTCAAGCCGGTCTATGCGGGCAATCTCAACGATTCTCAGGTTTTTCTTTTTTCCCAGTATATCCATCACCCCATCCTCGTAGGCGGGTGCCACCACCACTTCAAGGTATTGTCCGGCAATAAGCTCGGCGGTTTCTTTGTCGATGGGGCGGTTGAGGGCAACACAGCCGCCAAAAGCAGCGATGCGGTCGGCACGAAAGGCACTGTTATAGGCTTCGGCGATACTTTTCCCGTATGCCACCCCGCATGGGTTATTGTGCTTCACTACCACCGCCGCAGGTTTATCCATCAGGTATTTTAATATGTTCAGCGAGTTGTCTATATCGGTAAGGTTAATCTTTCCCGGGTGCTTGCCAAACTGCAGCATCATGTCTTCATCAATGGCACTGGTAAGGGAGTTTCCGGGTTCAATAAACGAACAGTCACCCAGCACAAGGTTACCATTTACCAGCTGATACATGGCGGCTTCCTGCCCGGGGTTCTCGCCGTATCGCAGTCCCTTCTCGATGAGGGTACCATCTTCTTCCATCTTCCACGTTCTCTTTTTGTATACCAGTTCATGATCCCCGAACCGTATGGTCATGGTCTCGGGAAAATGATCATCCATAACTGTTTTATAAGCCTTCTTCAGATCTTCCATCACTGCTCCTCTTGTTAGTCAGAATTTATTCCATATGTACAGCAGGCGTAAAAAATTCAAAGTATTTTTTTTATCACTACAGAGGTACAGAGGTGGTGATAAATCATTCCGCTTCGCCGTGGGTTTTTAGCATTTCGTTGCGCATGTGTTCCAGTCGTTTATGCAGGTCGGTCATGATCTGGTCGATGTCGTCACTGGTATACCCTGATGTGGGCATCTCTTCACCCACTTTCACCTGCACCCTTCCTGGGCTGATAAAACCCGTGTCTGGTTTCAGTCGCTGGTAGGTACCGTGAATGTATATGGGAACAACCGGCACCCCGGTCTCGATGCAGAGGTAGAAGAGTCCTTTCTTGAAATCCTGCAGCTCTCCCGTGCGGCTTCTTGTTCCCTCGGGGAATATGGCGATGGGGTTCCCCTGGCGGATCTTCTCGCCCGCCTCTTTCATGCTTTCACGGGCCCGCTCCCTGTTTCCCCTGTCTATGGAAATATACCCGTTCAATTTCATGTGCCAGCCCATGAAGGGTATCCAGAAGAGCTCTTTCTTGGCTGTCCAACCAAATTTTACGGGTATGAATGCCGACAACAGCCACACGTCAAAGAAGCTCTGGTGATTGGAGGCGAATATCTGCACGTGATCACGGCTGATGTGTTCCAGCCCCTCAACATCATACCTGATGCCGCAAAAGGCCAGTATGGATTTTGACCAGCTGCGCATGCAGAAATGGGCCACCTTCCCCCCCGGGCTTACCACGATGGATGCCAGCGAGATGGTGCCCCAGAATGCGGTGTCAACACCGATGAAAAGCCAGCAGGTATAGGTGTACAGTCTTTTTAACGCTTGCATAATACCTTTCTTGTTAGATAAATGATGGACGGAAAAGAAGATACTGTATACCTGTTTTTTGCCCATTTGTCAAGCGGAGTTATCTGAACAGAATGTTCTTGCAAGCCTGCTCATGTATACTGTATATTTTATTCTAGAGAAATATTAAGATGAAAGGCTACTTTTCACATACACGGAAACTCCCCGCGTTGCTGGCTGCTGCTGCCGTATTGTTTTCAGGCAATGTGGGGGTCATGCATCATCATGTGCAGCCGGACAGCCACTGCGCGGTATGTGCCCACGCATGGTTCCATGCATCAGAACCGGCACAATGTGACCATCAGAATACTGAAGACCACCCGTGTATATGCAGCACCCGCCCGCTTTTTCACCAGTGGGATTATGTAAGTACTGACTACCATTCCTCCAGGATGCCCAACGGTCCACCGTCTTATACCTCTTAAAAGAACTGCTACACTATATTTTCATACATTATACAGCTTACTCTGTATTGATTGAGTATTGCCTGTTTTATTATTCCAATATTTTGAGAGGTAGAAAATGAAGTATCTATTCTATTCAATTCTTGTCGGCTGCATGTTGCTGCCCGCCTTGCTGCGGGCCGAGGAACCTTCCGACAACGACGATTTCATTGTGAAAGAAGAAAAAGAAACTTCCAATAAAACTATTAAAATGAAAACCACTGTGCTTATCACCGCCACACGCCGTGAACGCGCCGTTATGGACACGCCGGTGCCAGGTGATGTGATCTCACGTGACGATATAGACAAGCAAGCCCCCGTGGCCACCGGAGAGATGTTGAGAAACCGTCCCGGGTTGAACCTTTCGCACTCAGGCATGGGAGTAAGCAGGCCAATGATACGCGGCCTGTACGACGCAAGAGTGCTTATCCTTGTTGACGGCATAAAGCTTTCCGAGCAGAGGCCCGGAGGCAACCACGCGCTGTCCATTGATCCGTCCATGGTTGAGCGTGTAGAGATCGTCCGGGGACCGTCATCGGTCATGTACGGTTCTGACGCCCTTGGCGGGGTTATCAATTTCATCAGCAGGAAGGCGGATGGGAAAATCCAGGACACACCATGGCTTGACGGGTCTGTTGAAACCGCGTATGACAGCGCCACTAACGGGAAGATGCTTACAACACATGTGCACGGCGGCATGAAACGGTTTAATTTCCACATGGGCGGTTCGCGCAAAGACACCGACAACGTCAACACACCAAACGGGAAACTGCATTTCAGCCAGCATGACTCCTGGAATTACAGCGGGGGCATGGGGTATTCCTTCGACAAATCATCTTTGACGGCAAATTACCTTGGCAGCCACGCCGATATCGGCGTACCGGTTGGCAACCCGCAGGTGTTCAAAAAATTCCAGTTTGAGGGGGAACGCCACCACATGATGATGGCAACATGGAAAGCGTGGGAGATGAGCGACTGGTGGACAGACCTGAAGGTTCAGGCCGCCTGCCAGAGCCACAAGCGCCGCATGCGCAAAGTAAAAGTCACTGATGAGAAAGCCGGCATCAATATTGACTTCGATACGTGGTCACTGAACACGCAGACAACCATTGAGCCATTAAATAGCCACCGAGTAACCACTGGTCTGCAGGGCAACTATGAACAGGAAGACACCGAAAATCCGTATACCGGCGCCACCGCTGTTGCACCTCCTTCAAACCGCCTTTCGGCAGGAGTATTCATTCAGGATGAGATCATGCTGGGGAAAAGAACCGACTTTATTCTGGGAGCACGCTACGACAGGTTCCGCAGCCACACCGATGGGGCGGATGACCACGAGATTACCGACCCGGTCACCAGGTACACGGGAAGCGCCAGCGCATCGGCGGGCATCCTGTACCGATTTATCCCGGACAAACTTCACGGCTCGTTCAACCTGGGCAGGGCCTTCCGTTCACCCACTCTCCACGAGCTATTCTTCCGTGGACCACACCAGGATACCTATGACATCGGCAATCCCGACCTGGAGCCGGAATACAGCTACAACACAGATGTATCAATCAAGGCGTCATTCAGCCGGTTCCACGGACAGGTAAGTGGCTTTGTGAATTACATCGACCAGTATATTGACAAGCAGCTTACCGGGGGCACTCACAGCGGCCTTGAAGACGCGGAATTCACCAACATCGGACAGGCCATGCTGTACGGTGGGGAAGCTGATGGAGAGCTTACTCTTATCGGCGGGCTGTCCATCTTCACGATCATAAACTATGTTCGGGGAAAGAATATTACGGATAACGTCAATCTCTTCTCCATGCCGCCGCTGAATGGTGTGTACGGGCTTCGCTACCGCGGTGACGAAAAGCGTTCTGTCGGGTGGTGGACCGAAGCAGGGGTACGATGGGCAGCAAGGCAGTGGGAACCGGGAGAGAATCCCGATACCGGCGCAAAAGAGGATGATACCCCGGGCTGGCAGGTTGTGGACGTTTCAGCCGGGATCAAGTACGAAGAGCGCGTGAAGATTACCGCGTACGTGAAGAACCTCTTCGACCTTGCATACCATGACCACCTGTCCCGTATAAACGAAACGAATTCGCCCGAGGTTGACGGGAAGGAACAACCCGGGCGCAGTTTCGGGATCATGGTAAAGTATATCTTCTAAAAGAAATTACCGCAGAGGCTCAGAGGTACAGAGAAAGGATAGTTATTTTTTTACCGCGAAGGCGCAAAGAAGGAATTATATAGAACAAGAATGAATACTCTTTTCTTTGCGCCCTTCGCGTACTTAGCGACTTTGCGGTAATCTTTTTTGTAACAACGGAATGTACTTGCATCATCACCCCCTCTTCATGCATTCTTACATTATTAAGATGATTGGGGAGAAACCATGAAAGACATCGCGGTGATCGGCGGGGGGGCGTCGGGGCTTATGGCGGCCTGTATTGCGGCCGAGAGTGAAGGCAACAGTGTGTACCTTTTCGAAAAGCAGAAGAAAACCGGGCGTAAGATACTGGTGACCGGTAACGGGCGCTGCAACATCTCAAACCGGAACCTTCACCCATCACGCTATCACGGACACAACCCACGGTTCGTGAATAATGTCTTGGGCCGGTTCGGCCTGCAACAGACCATTGACTTTTTTCAATCCATCGGTCTCCCCTTCAAAGAAGAGGAAGACGGGAAGCTCTTTCCCGCCTCGCTGCAGGCACTCACCGTGATGCGCCTGTTGGAGTACGAACTTGAAAGACGCGGGGTGACCACCCACCTGCATCGCCGTGCCGATCACGTCCTCCCCTCTAAGAATGGTGGGGGCATTACCATTGTGACCGCGGGAAAAGAAGAGCACCGGTTCGACGCCGTCATACTGGCATGCGGCAGCTGTGCTTTCCCCCCGGTGGGGGCGTCACGGGACGGCTACCAGCTTGCGGGCTCCCTGGGGCATACCGTTTACGAGCCTTTCCCCGCCATTCTGCCGCTGAACATACCGGCAAAGGCCCTGCACCGGCTGCAGGGCATACGGTGGGACTGCACCCTCGAAGTGCTGGTGGACGGGAAAACCGTAAACGAAGCCACCGGGGAGGTGCTGTTTACTAAATACGGCATTTCGGGCCCGGCATCCCTGGCCATTTCACGGAGCGTCAACCAGGGGGTACTTGAAGGCAGGGATGTGGCTATCATGCTGAACATCTTTCCATACATGGACCGTGCAGAATTCATTAATACCCTGCAGCTTCTCCTGCAGGACGGGAAAAAGCCGCTGGCACTGAGCCTTATCGGCATCATGCACAGCCGGATGCCCGAAGTGTTTCTTTCGATGGCCGGTATTGATCATGAGAAGAAGGCGGCCGGGGTGGGGAAAGCTGAACGGGAGAAGGTGGCCGACGCATTTTTGGCATGCAGGCTTGAGCCCGGAAAACCCCGGCCCTTCACCGAGGCGGTGGTGGCCGCGGGTGGCGTTGACGTAAACGAGATAAACCCCGCCACCATGGAATCGAAAAAGGCTCCGGGGGTACACATAACCGGTGAACTGCTTGATATCGACGGTGACAGCGGGGGTTTCAACCTGCAGTTTGCCTGGAGCACCGGCGCCATAGCCGGCATGGCGCAGTGGTAGCCAATGCTTTAGAATATGGACATCACCCCGTCGATAGCTGCAATGTCGTTGCAAAGCCCCTGCAGGGTCTGCTCGTCTGGGAAATGTGCCGATACAGTATATGAAACGAAGGTTCCCTTTTTGCTTTCCCGGTAATCGATATCCGTGTCTATCTTATAGTTCCCGCATTTCTCTTCTATTGCGTCACGCATACCGTCATTATTCTTGCAGATCACCTTAAAGGTAACCTCGGTTGGGAACTCCGGTGGTTGATATGTGTTCTCTTCTGCATTCATGATATATCAATATCCCATTGGGCTAAAGATGTCAATATATTATAGGAATAGAACCACAGAGGCTCAGAGGTTCTATTTATTCGAGATAAGTAAGAAACTTCTCCGATGACTCTTCGATGTGGCTTTTCACCAGTTCTTCCAGCCGGGAGGGGTCAGAGCCGCTGTCTGCGAACAGGCTGAATATTTCCCGATGGACGTCCATGTTCTCCCTGAAATGATACTGGTAGTACTGCCTGGAAAAGGTGAAGCGGTGGGTGCTCATCCTGATATTGGATAGTATATCTATGAGCACGTCGTTACCGGAGGCATGTATGAATATCTCGTGGAATACCAGGTGCTGTTTCCAGTAATTCTGCATATCGTTATCTTTAAAGCAATCTTCCATGGAGGACAGGGCAGATCCCATCCTGGAAATGTCTTCACTGCCGATACGGGCATGGGCCTGCCGTGCTGCCAGGCCCTCAAGGACCGCCCTTATGGGATAGGTCTTGCGGATATCATCCGCCGTCACCTTCCGTACGAAGGTGCCCCGCCGGGGGATAATATCAACCAGCCCCTTCTTTTCAAGTGTGCGGAAGGCCTCCCGTATGGGGGAACGGCTTATCCCGAACTGCTTCTGGATCTCGGCCTCGATGAGTTTCTGCCCACCCTCAAGCTCGTTGTCCATGATGGCCTGGGCAATGATGTTTGCCACCTGGTCACCCAGCACGCTGGGCCTGAATTCAAGTTCCCTGATCTTCTTCTCAAGCATCTCTTTGCTCCACTGTCCTGCCGGTGCAGAACCTTTTCCATAAGGTACTTATTCCTCTAAAAGCCCCAGTTCGTCAAGCTTCTCACGTGTGGGGATGCCATTTTCATCCCATCCCATGACCCGGTAGAACTGGTCAAGCATACTGTCAAGGTCTACCGTTGACCCCTGGCTTGGCCCCTCCAGGGCCCCTTCTTGTAAGATACGTCCGGGAAGGGTGTCGTCTTTACGGGAAAAACCCATGCCTACGTTGTACATACGCTCCAGGTTCACCACCCGTTCGGCTATTCGCTGCAATTCATCGTCAGTCATGGTGATCCCGGTTACCAGGGTGTACCCCAGTGCCATGTCTTTCAGGCCGATACCCGGCCTCATGGTTGAGCACAAAAGCAGCGAATCAACGATGGCCATGCTGAACTGGTGGGTACGCTGCAGCTCCCCCTTCCCCTCTATGCTGAGCCTGTTGCCGGCAGCTATTTCTCCCCCGAAGGTGGTAGCCACCATGTGATGAGCCCCCTTGGGTGAAGTGGCATAGGTCAGGGCCATTCCCTTCGCCCCCCTGGGGTCGTATGCGGCAAATCCCTGTCCCTTGGAATGCATCCCCAGTTCGGGCACACCGAAATGCTCCGCTGCCGGGCGTATACCGTCTGCAAGTATGTTCCCGATCCCCTCACGGGTTGCCATCACCTGGAGCACCTGCACAAGCCCCTCCCCGTTGCCGAAGCGAAGGTCTATACCGCCGGTGTCGTCTCTGGTTATTATGCCCTTCTCAAAGCACTCCATGGCCAGGGCCACGCAGCCCCCCGCGTTCATGGTGTCCATCCCGGTGGAATCACATATCCAGGTAGCCTTCAGCAGGGCGTCCCAGTCGCTCACCCCGCAGTTGGCCCCCAGCAGCGCGATGGTCTCAAACTCGGGGCCTTCAACAAGCACCTCCCCGTACTTCTCTGAGCGCACCAGGCTTCGCTTGCCGCATGCCACCGGGCAGCCGTAGCAGGATGCGTCTCCTACCACGATATCTTCCCGCATTTTCGGCCCTGCAAGACGCCATGCATCCTGGAAGTAGTTACCCGTGAAGTTCCTGGTGCCCAGCAGGCCATTGCTGTTTATTCCTTCCACCAGCTCGGCGGTGCCGAAGTTGCGCCGGTCACGCAGCTTCGGGTGTTCCTTCATGTAGCCGTACAGCTTCTCCGCGTGGGCCATGAGTGCTTCAGGGTCATGTACCTTTATGGAGCCTGTACCCCGCAGGGCAATGCCTTTCAGCATCTTGCTTCCCATCACCGCCCCGCAGCCCCCCCGGCCGAACTCCCGGTACCAGTCGGCGGTGATGCACGCCATGCGGTTCAGGTTCTCACCGGCCGGCCCGATCACCGCCGCGTGCACCCGGGCGTCCCCGCCAACGTCTTTCTTAATAAGACTCTCGGTTTCAGGAATACTCTTCCCCCACAAAAAGTCAGCGGGGCGTATTTCCACAGTATCATCGTCA
>CAZVRB010000068.1:13562-19648 GCA_964629365.1 uncultured Leptospiraceae bacterium | reverse complement strand
TTATGGCATGACATATGCTTATATATAGGTGAGCTGGGAAAATCCTGGTACACAACAATTTCCTTCCAAAGTATTCCGCTATGCTTACTTTGAAGAGGTATTCGCCTGAATACCTCATTTTTTTTGCCCAAACAAGTGATTACAAATAGATGAATGTGTACGCTAAGCCAGAAATAGTTCAATGTATCATGAATGAATATGGAAGGTATCCGGAATTTTGTATGATGAGATGTTCTCAGTGCACCATTTCTTCATATCTTCTTTTGTCAGGGATGCGTTTTTAACGGTAATTATTGTGGCATGCAGGGATTCCCTTGATGAAGCGTCATCGGTCAGCTCAAAATGTCCTGATATCCGGACATCTTTTACCGATGGGTGATAAGAGAGGATTCGGGCAACCTCGGCTGGATATACGTTGAACCCGTTTCTCAGAATCATGTCTTTTTTTCTTCCGGTGATATAGAAATATCCGTCATCATCCATGTACCCGGTATCACCGGATCGAAGCCATCCGTCTTTTATACACATGGCGGTCTTATCAGGGCGATTGAAATATCCACTGGTTACATTCAACCCCTTGATCATGAACTCTCCCACTTCACCCGGCATGCAGGTATTGCCGTTATCCTGAACCTTCATTGTATTATACGGCATTGCCCTGCCAATTGATCCCGGTCGTGGCTCCCTGTCGGGGATATTCCAGGTAACAATGGGTGATGCCTCGGTCAGGCCGTATCCCTGCCGTATGATGATACCGGCTTTTTCACGAAACCATTGCTGCAGTGAAACCGGTAAAAAATCACCACCGCTTACCCACACGGTTACATGTGATAAATCCGTGCCGGGGGTAATCATATTTTTCAGTATCGCATAAATGGCAGGAACAGCGGTAATAAACCCTGTATCCGGGCGTGAGAGAACGGTGATGATCTTTTTTGGAGAAAACCGTGGTATGAGCAGTATCTCCCTGCTGTTAATGAGTGGCATTATCAATGACGTGGTAAGTCCGAAAGCATGATACATGGGGAGCACCGCCACAAATTTTCCACCATTGTCTTCGAAAAGCTCAGAGGCTACGGCTGCGCTTATTGTTAAGTTGTTGTGCGAAAGCATGGCACCGAGGGCATACCCGTCCATTGCGGAGGTAAATATTATGATTGCAGTATCCTCTCCATGGTTCTCTTGCCGGATGGGAAGTTGATTCTCATTTGATATCATTGATTCAATGGATTCATATCCTGGTTTTTCTCTTATGGTTGCCAGGGATACTTCACCGAACAGTTCAGGATTTTCTGAAAAACAGTCTGCAGACTTGCCGTCGGTGATAAGGAGGGACGCGTCACTTTCCCTGGTATAATATGACACCTCGAACATCCGTGCGGCTGGATTAACCAGTACCGCTATGGCGCCTGTCTGCATTATACCAAAGAAGGAAAAGACAAACCAGGGGTTATTCCCGCATTGAAGAATTACACGGTCACCATTTTTAACACCCAGCCTGGCAAAGGCATGGGCACATCGCCGGGCGCAGGATAATACCTGCCGGTAGCTGTATGAATCCCCGTTGTAAGTAAAAAATATCTTTTCCGGGTGCAGATCTGCCATGGTGGCCAGAAGTGTAAAGAGATGGATGCCGTTTTTTTTTATGTCCATGTTAGCCTTCCAGGCGCGCATTATCCATGATGACGGGCAGTATACACGGTTCAGATATTTAATTCAATAAAAAATAGCAGTTATAATTTTACCTTTTTTATTGACTTTCCATAGTTTACTCTGATAAAGTTTGATTGCTTGTTATGATGTTTATCAATGGTGATACCCGGAATATTATTATACAATGATTGTCCTCACCTTCATCATCATCCTCCAGTTATCCTTTGTTGTGCATATTTATTACATAGGAAGTTTCATCACAAATAAACAGGAAAAGGATTTCAAGGGTTTCCTGGTCACGGGCATAATGAACGTGTTTCTTGGCATGTTTCTTTCGGTGTTTATTCTTGTTTTTCCGGAAGAATTGAAGGAACTGAACCTTGACCGGATGATATTCATTGAGTCAGGACTGATCTTTGTCATAATGCTGTTTGTTAAAATTCGAATTGCCGTGCACATCTACCGGCGAACGCAGGATCCTGAGCATTTTCATTATTCATATTTTGGTAAAAAAGTTATCCATGCTTCTGCCGTTAAGATGTCAGAGGTATTCATCTGGTTTCTCACCCTTCCCCTCACCCTGTTCTGCGGCGCGTTTTTCCTGGTTAAACTGTTCAGGGAGCTTCAATAACAGGTTCACAATGGAGAAGCCGGGTCTAAATCCATTAACCATCTTTTGCGGTATCAATTATTGCAAGAGTCAGTTGCGCTACCCGCTCAAGGTCTTTTATCATGATATATTCGCCGGTGGTATGTACCTTCTGCATGCCTGAAGAGAGATTTACTGCCTTAATACCTGCAGCGTTGATCACATTGGTATCACTTCCCCCACCTGAGATTCCGAAAGATGGTTTGATCTTTATCTTCGACATGGATTTAATGGCCATTTGGATGATGCCATCATCTTTTTTCAGTGAAAAACCGGAATATTCAAGCTTTCTTTGAATTTTTACCTTACCCCCGGTCTCTTCCGCCTTCTTTTTGCTGATGGTTTGAATCTCCTTTTCAATGGATACCAGCTTGTCCTGATTGAGCGATCGCACTTCAAGCTTGCAGTAGGCGTTTTCGGCCACTATGTTTGTTGCCCTTCCGCCGCTGATAACACCGGCATTGACCGTGGTTTCATTGTCGATTCTGCCATGGGGAATGTTGCTGAGTATGTCCGCAAGTATGCGTATAGCACTTACTCCTTTTTCCGGTTCCATCCCGGCGTGGGCGGCCTTTCCACTTATATTCAGTTCTATTGTGCTGTGATAGGGAGCCTGCAATATGATGTTGCCTACCGCCCCGTCACTGTCGAAGATGTATGCGTATCTTGATTTTACCGTGCCCAGATCAAATCCCTTGATGCCATACAGCCCGATTTCCTCTGCACAGCTGAAGAGAAATTCAACCGGCCCGTAATGCATATCGGTTTCCAGCATCACATCAATGGCTTCAAGAAATCCGGCAACTGCACCCTTGTCGTCTGATCCAAGTATGGTTGAGCCATCAGAGGTGATCTTTTTGTCGGTGACAACAGGCTTCACATTTTCACATGGTGTCACCGTATCCATGTGACATGAAAACATGACAGGGGTGCCATGGTTGCTGCCTTTCATTCGAACGAGAAGGTTGTATGAATCACCGCATGGATATTTTTCAACGGGTATATGGCGTTTTTTCATGAAAGTTTCGATGTATCTAATGACTTCATTTTCCTGCCAGGAAGGAGATGGTATTTTTACAAGGTCAACAAAAGTATTTACAAGGCGATCTCGACTTATTTCAAACATGGGGGTTCACTCCTGCCATTATGCATTTGATTTAAATTTTTTTATTCGCATGGTATATTCATCGATGATCTCATCCCTGCGTTCAATGGTGTCAGCCTCGGCGTAGAGGTGAATGAGCGGCTGGGTGGCATCTGGAAGAATAAGGATCCAGGCGTCATCGTGAACGATGCGTACGCCGTCGATGAGTTCGATAGTCTCGTCCCCCGATGTGGAAGTGAGGGTTCTCATAATAGTGGCCTTTTCATCGGTGGTACAGGGAATAGAAACACGGTAGAGGTTGCTGCTTGGAAGTTCTTCGCGAAGCTGATGCAGGGCACGCCCCTCCCTTGCAGCGAACTCCAGGATAATAAGAAAAGTTATCATGGGATCGTAATCCTGCTCAAGGTATGGATATCGCCCTGATTCGGCTTCTATAAAAATATCATTCGTATTGATAGGAGAACGGAGCCTGGAGCTTGTTCGTACAACAGTACCGCCGTAGTCGTCGGCAATCATGTCCATTCGAACAGATGAGGTAACGGGTATATTGATAAGCTTTACGTCTTTGTATTTCAGGTAATAGATGCATAACAGTGCGCTCACGTCATCGGTAGACAGAATGGTTCCTCTCTCGTCAACTATGGTCAGCTGTTCTCCATGGGGACCTATGATAACACCGATTTCCCTGTTTGCTTTTGCCATTTTCACGATATTGTCAATTGACTTTCGCGTTTCTTCCCGTATCTCTTCTTCGCTTACAAATTCCTTCATCTGTCCACGCAGTACGGTGGTAATACAGCCGAAACTGGCAAGAAGATCGGGAAAGACATAGGAGGCGGCACCGTGAAAACAGTCAACGATGATGTCCCACTTGCTCTCATTCATAAGCTGGTGATCAACGTATTTTTTTGCGTTGGTGATGTATGATTCGATATGATGTGTGGGGTAGTACAGTTTACCCACCTCGTAGGCGTTTTTCCTGGGATAGTCTCCCCTGAAGAAGATATTTTCAACCTTTTTCTCCTGGGTAGTAGGCAACTGGAATCCGTACTTATCAAACAATTGTATCTGTATAAACTGTAATCCTGTCAGTGGAGAAATCTGTACATACAGTCCCATATCAGCGTTAACGAATCGTGTTGAATACCTGTTGATAGGAATTGACTCTATTTCCATGTCGTATACGTCAATACCCATTGAGAGTAAACCAGCGGTCAGTGCCCGTTTGATAAGTCGTGATGCCGAGGTGGTGTCCCGGCTAATGATTATTTTTGAAAATGTTCCCACATATGCCCCTATGGCTGATCCAAGCTTTGAGGCAAATTCCGGGGTGATTCGTACGTTAAATGTGCCGGCAATTCCCTCGGTACCGAACAGTCCCTTTTTCTCTGTCTGACCCCATATCAAATCGGTTGTGAGGCGTGTTCCCTGTTCGATCAACTTGTCCGGCCATACCCGAATATTTGAGGGTATCTCGGATCCCTGTCCGATCTGGCAGTCATCGCTGATCACTGCTCCCTCGTACACGGATACGCCTTCTTCAAGTACAGTTCTCTTGCCTATGAGGGCTCCCCTGAGCTCAGACTTCGGGCCTATGACGGTATTATGCAGTACAACAGTGCGCCTTAATGAAGCATTCTCTTCGATTACCGAGTTGTCCCCAATAACGCTGAATTCGGAAACTTCGGCACCGGCCTTGATCTTTACAAAATTACCAATGACCACCGGTCCTTCAATCTTTGCTGTTGCATCGATCTCCACCCTGTTTCCTGCCCATATGTTTTCACCGATTTTCTTCCCCGGGAATTGAATTCGAACCAGGCCGTCAAGAATGTCATGATGGGCTTCCCGGTATGCTTCAAGGGTGCCGATATCACACCAGTAACCTTCGGCGATGTATCCGTAGAGTGGAATCTTCTCTTTTTGTAACATTGGAAAAAGATCGAATGAAAAATCGAATTTGACGTTGCGGGGTATGAAGTCTTTAACAATATGCGGTTCAATCACGTACATTCCGGTGTTTACCGTATCACTGAATACCTCGCTCCATGCCGGCTTCTCCAGGAATTTTTCAATTGTTCCGTCTTCTTTCGTGATAACGATACCGTAATCGGTGGGGTTGCTTACCCTGTTCAAAACGATTGTAAATGGGGACTTCTTTTCGCGGTGAAATTCGATGATACTTGTAATATCAAAATCAATTACACCGTCACCGCTGAGTACAACGAATGTATCATCATGGTTGCCGATGGCTTTTTTCACCCCACCCGCTGTACCGAGGGGACTTTCTTCTACAGAGTAGGTAATATTTACGTCCCATTCGGCGCCGTCACCGAAATAGTTCTGCACGTTTTCAGGTAAATAAAAAAGGCTTATTATAATTTCAGTAATACCGTGTGTTTTCAACAAATTAATGGCATGCTCAATAACCGGTTTGTTCAGTATGGGGATCATAGGCTTAGGCCTGTTCGAGGTGAGGGGCCTCAGACGGGTGCCTTCTCCACCGGCCATAATAACAGCTTTTATCATACGCGTTCTCCTCAGCGGTATGGTATAATGCACCTGGTTCTGTTCGTATTGTGCCTGTATATGCTCCACCGGTCAAGAAAATATCATCTGTAACTTTGATTAATAACTACTGGAAAAAGATTTACCACAGAGGCTCAGAGGTACAGAGAA
>CAZVRB010000068.1:0-13462 GCA_964629365.1 uncultured Leptospiraceae bacterium | reverse complement strand
TTGACCAAACCGGCGGGGGCCGTTGATTATTTTCACTGGTTGAAACACGGTTCATGGAAGCAGAGGGTTCATGCCATGTATCACCTGGGCTATTCCGGATATAAGCCGTCATTCTGGATACTGGTCGAATACCTGGGCAAGGAATTTGAAGAACCAAATGACAGCACTCTGGGAGTACGGGTGCGGCAGGCAGCGGCGGTTGGTCTGGGTAAGCTGGAAGATGAGCGGGCGGTACCATATCTTGTGGAGCGTTATAAAAAAGAGAAAAAACCAAAGGTTCGAAAGGCAATAATGTTCGCGCTCAGCTTTTATAATAAGAAGAGTATGGTTGAAGTCGTTCAGATGGGTTTGAAGGATGAATCACAGGAGGTGCGCTGGGAAGCGTTGCAGACAGCGTCTGCCATGGGTGATGATGCCCCGGTGAGTGCCGTGTCACAGTTCGCGGCGGGTAATGAAAATCCATCGGTAGCAATCATCGCTGCCAGCGTACTCTACATGTCGGGCCAGGATAAAGAGAAAAACCGTGACATACTGCTCAATGGCTTACAGAACAAAAATCCCGAGGTGCGCTACTGGGCAACCCATTATGCTGCCCGTGCCCTGGGCATCGAAGCCCTTGATGCCATAATACGTGCTTCAGAAATAGAGTCGGTGTACTGGGTAATGAAAGAGATGGATGATAATATATACACCCTTGCCCGTAAGAAGAAAATACGTGATACGAAGGCCCGGGTTGATACCATGGAAAACCTGTTTAAAGATGAAACTGATAAAAAAAGTAAAGAGACAGAAGGAAATATTGACTAACCCGCAATAAATTTGTATCCTCTATAATAGCTGAGAGTTTTCCGTGTCATGCTTGCACATATGATCCCCTTCTTCCATCAGGATGTTCTTTCACCCATCATGCAATGAAATACACAACGGGTGTTTTCAAATGGAAGATAATCTTATTTCATCAATACAGGCCGCAGAAAAAGAAGCACTTGAAATTCGCGATGATGCCTCGAAGAAAGCCCGTGGCATGATAGAAGATGCAACAGAAAATTGCCATAACGAAATACATAATGTAAAAGAAGAATATCGATCTCGTGAAGGAGAAATACTAAAAAAAGCCCGGGAAGATGCTGCTGAGTATAAAAAAGAAAGGATGAACCAGGTGAAAACCGGGGCTGACCGTGTTTCTGTTGAAACGCGGAAACATACAACAGGTGCCATTGAATTTATTCTCCACTATATATTTGAGGAGCACAATGGCCATTTCGAGGATGATTCGAATAACAGTAGCCGGACAGAGGGATGACTGGCAGCCTTTTATTGATCGCCTGAGAGCCGCTGCCATCTTTCATGTTGTTCCGGTTGAAAAAGCAAGCGTGGATGCCCGCTACACCCGCGCAGGAAACACTTCTGATCCTATTGAAATTACCCAGGCCTTGAAAAAAATCCAGGACCTGTACAGTTTCCTGAAATCAAGGATCCCCGCTCCTTCATTCTGGGAAAAAATAACTTCTCTTCCATCCAGAATATCACTTTCACAATATCTTCATACGGGTGAATCAGCAGGGGCTGCCGAACTGGTTGAGCGGGGAAAGAAGTTGATGGATGCACATGCCCTGCTGGAAAACAGCAGGCAGGAGATCACCAGGAAGATGGAAGAACTTTCTGGTTGGGAGAATATAACCTGTCCCATCCCTGGTATTTTCTATACCGAAAATGCCGTTGTGCATACCGGCCTGGTTGATGGGGATGGTCTTAATAAACTTGAAGATGATGACGCGTGCCAGCTACAGGTTCTCTTTGCTGACAGGAAAAAGGTCCTGGTTGTGGCAGCCGCGCTGATACAGGACGAAGATGCATTGCAACAGGCTCTTGGCCTGGCAGGATTCACCAGGCTTTCCCTCCCCTCTGAATCCAGATCACCTGCCGAGGTGTTCGATGATCTCAGTACACGATATAATCAAATTACCGGTGAACAGAAGAACGTAGAAAAAGAAATCCGGAAGTTATTAACAGAAATGAAAAAACTAGAGGTGGTACTGGAATACTATACCAACCGGGAACAGATGAACCGGGTGGTGGAGTACTGGATAACAACCGCCAGTACAACAATAATGACCGGATGGGTACGGGCAAGTGATCTGAAGACTTTTGACATCCTGGCCAGTGAATACCCCTCAATTGAGTATGAACAAAAGAAACCCTTGCCGGGTGAGAACCCACCTGTTGCGCTGACCACGGCACCGGTATTCTCACCGTTTCAGCTTATCACCAGGCTCTACAACATGCCCTCCTATAGCGCCCTTGATCCAAGCCCGCTGGTGGCCGTATTCTTCGCCATATTTTTCGGCATATGCCTTACCGATGCCGGGTATGGAATCATACTGTGCCTGCTGGCGGCTCTTGGAATATGGAAGCTGAAAACAGGTCACGACCTGCTCTGGATTATTTTCTGGGGGGGGATATGTACCATCATTGCCGGTGTATTAACGGGAGGCTTTTTCGGTGACCTGTTCAGGATAAATGACCCCTTTATATCCGCACCATGGATGGCCAGCGCAAGGGAGTCCATGATGTGGTTTGATCCAATGCGTGAACCCATGACATTTTTCAGGCTGGTGCTTGCCCTGGGGGTTGTACAGATACTATCGGGTCTGGCCGCGGGGGTGATCAGTAACCTGAAACAGGGAAGGGTGGCAGATGCGCTGGTTGATAATATGGCCTGGCTTGTGATGGTCAGCTCACTGCTGGTACTGCTGTTCTCCACCGGCATGAGTGTTCAAACGGCCCTGGTTGCCGGGGGGAGCCCCCCCCTTGGAGAACACTTTCAGAAGCCCGCAATAGCTGCCGTGATAACCTGCAGTGTTATCATTGTGGGCTGGGGGGCGCGTAATGAATCATCTCTCTTTTTCAGGTTCTTTATCGGATTTTTAAAACTGGTAGTGCTCAGCGGTGTATTCTCTTACCTGGGTGATGTGTTGTCGTATATACGGTTGATGGCCCTGGGCATGGTGACAGCCGGTATTGCCATGGCAGTGAATGCCATAGCTTTCATGGTCTACGATATCCCGGTTGCCGGGATTGTATTTACAGCGGTGATTTTACTGGTGGGGCATGTGTTTAACATGGCCATAAACGTACTGGGTGGTTTCGTGCATACGTTGCGCCTGCAATATGTTGAATTTTTTTCCAAATTCTTCACGGGTGGGGGGGTAAAATTCTCACCCCTGTCATACAGCGGTAAGTATGCCATTATTACTGAAACAACAGGAGAGGATAATGGAAAATGATATAGGTCTTGCGATTGCCATATTCGGGGCGGGCATTGCCGCCCTGGTGGCGGGGATTGGCTCGGCAATAGGGATCGCCCTGCCGGGTCAGGCCGCGTCGGGTGTGTTACGTGATGATCCGGAAAAATTCGGAAGTCTCTTTCTACTGGTGGTGCTGCCGGGTACCCAGGGGTTCTATGGGTTTATTGCCGCCTTCCTGGTAATAATCAAGCTTGGGCTTTTAGGGGAGAGTGTTATTCAGCCGGGCATCTGGCAGGGGGTGCAGATATTTCTTGCATGCCTTCCCATCGCTCTTACCGGTCTACTCTCCGCGATACACCAGGGGAGGGTATGTACTTCGGGTGTACATCTCGTGGCAAAGCATGCCGATCAGGCGATGAAGAGTGTTATCTTTGCTGCCATGGTGGAAACTTACGCGGTACTGGGACTGCTTACTACTTTCTTTCTGTTAAATGGGATCAAATTATAACACGGGGCTGAGATCATGAACCGGATAGCCGATACCATCATACGGGACGCGGAAAATGAAGCATCAAAAATTCTTGCCGAAGCACAGGGTCAGGTGAACGAGATAAAAAAACGCTGCAGGGAAGATGTTGATCAGCTGAAAGAAATGGAAGAAGAGCGTCTTGGGCGCCTGTACCAGGATGAACTTGAACGACTGAAGGCGGCAGTGGATATCGAGGCAGTAAAGTATACCCTTGGCCGGAAACACCAGGTGCTGGATGAGTTATTCGGGGAGTTTGAAAAAAGGATAATGGGGGATACTGAACTGTACAGACGTTTTATCACCCGGATGATACTTGACGGTGTGCGAACCGGCAGGGAGGAAATTATTGTTGCAGCAGAAGACCGTGAAATGCTGGGAAACGGGATATTGAAAGACGTTAAAAAGAAATTGCGGGGAAAAATTACCGGTACACCGGCCCTTCGCCTTTCAGACGAGAACCTGGAGGGGGACAGGGGGGTCATCCTGCGTGAAGGGCGGGTGGAATACGATGCAAGGTTTGCCGTGGTGCGGCGGCATTTAAAGGAGCGGTGCGGCATAGGGGTTGCGGACATCCTTTTTGAGGATAAAGACTGATGGGCAGGGCCGGAATGGATTACAGGATGCTTTTTACGGTTGCCCTGGTGCGGGCTCTTGATACCCGTCGGCTGACCCCTGCACAGGGGGATATGCTGGCAAACAGCGGCAGCATGGATAATTTTATTAATATTCTCAGGGATACGGGGTACAGGGTCTTCCTGGAGACAGTTGGAGATATTCCGTATCTGCAGGAGATGGGCCGCTGGAGAAGGGACCTGCTGTATGACCTTGTCTTTCGTTTCTCTTTTGATCATGACCTCGCGTCCCTGCTTACGGCAGAATATGATTTTCATAATATAAAAATGCTCCTTCGTGAGAAACTTTTCAACCTGTCAATTCAGGAGCAGGGGGCAGGATGGGGTAAAATGGGCCTGGATTTCATGCGGGAGGTGTTTGCAGGTGAAGAATACCACCTGCTGCCCGGTGAGATGGAAGAGGCGGTAAGAGAAGGAATTGAAGCATATTACATACAGAAGGATATCATGGCCATGGATGCCGCAATTGACAATTACTGTTATAAGGCTATGGCAGTATACGGAAAAAATATAAACAGTTATTTTATACGGGACCACCTGGTGTTCAGAACAGACCGGGAAAACATTCGTACTGTGCTGCGTGCCCTGCGACGTGGTGAAAACAAAAACGTAGTGTTTCAGTGTATGATCGATAGCAGCAAACTGCCCCCACACATGCTGGTTGAAAGTGCCTTTGGAGAAAAGGGTGACCTTAACTCCGTCCTGAGGGAGGCGGGATACGGGCAGTTGACAGCGGCAGTAGAGAAATACAACGAAAATCCCTATATACTTGAGAAGACACTGGCAGAGATAGACGGGATGCTGCTTCGGGAAACGGATTATCAGATTAACGGTGGGGAACCCCTGTACGCGTATGTGCTGCGGGTTGAGCATGAGCTCTCTGTGCTGGGGGCCATGGGTGCCATGACAATGGGAAAAATTGACCCTGAAATCATTCGCAACAGGATTCCACAATTATGGTGAAACGGACATGGATACAACAGGCAACAGGACAAGAATAGCCGTTATCGGTACTACCGACCAGGTATTACCCTTCAGGGCTATCGGCGCGGATACCCGGGTGGTTGACAACCCGGAGGATGCCCGAGCTGCCCTGGCTGAAATGGTAACAGGGTATGTGATTATCATCATTTCTGATGATTACTGGAAGAAGTGCGAGGATATAGTAGCAAAATATTCCGGGAAATCCCTGCCCTCAATAATCTCCATGCCGGGGAAGGAGGGTACCACGGATTCATTTTCGGGAATGCTGAACAGCCTTGTACGCAGGGCCATTGGAATTGATATTCCGGGAGGTATGGCATAGTGAAAACGGGAATAATAACACGGGTGTCAGGGCCGCTGGTAGTGGCTGAAAGGATGTCCGGGGCCCGCATGTATGACATAGTGCGTGTGGGGGAAAAAAGGCTGATTGGCGAAATTATTGAATTGAAGGGAGAAACCGCCTCCATACAGGTGTATGAAGATACTGCCGGGATAGGGCCGGGTGAATTGATATACAGGCTGGATGTACCCCTTTCAGTTGAGCTGGGACCGGGCCTGGTTGAATCCATATACGATGGTATTCAGCGTCCGCTGGATGAAATAATGCGGGTAGCGGGAAACTACATAGCCAGGGGAGTGGAAGTACCAGCCCTTAACAGGGACAGGCAGTGGGAGTTTAAGCCGGTGGCCCGGGAAGGTGACATGGTGCAGGAAGGTGACGTGCTGGGCAGGGTAGAAGAAACCTCACTGGTGACGCATCTTATCATGGTGCCTCCCGGCAGAAAGGGAAAGATTCAGCAGATATCCCCCGGCGAATACAAGGTTACCGATGTTGTGTGTACCCTGGTTGATGACGGTAAGGAGTTCAGCATCACCATGATGCAGCAATGGCCGGTGCGAGCCCCCCGTCCATACAAAAGAAAGCTGCCGCCGGAGATACAGATGATCACGGGACAGCGGGTAATTGATACCTTCTTTCCGATAACCAGGGGGGGCACCGCCTGTATCCCAGGCCCATTTGGTTCGGGGAAGACAGTAGTGCAGCATCAGCTGGCAAAGTGGGCTGACGCGGAGATAGTGGTATACGTGGGTTGCGGAGAACGGGGAAACGAGATGACGGATGTATTACTCGAGTTTCCTGAGCTGACTGATCCAAGGTCGGGAGAGCCGTTGATGAAACGGACAGTACTTATTGCCAATACCTCAAATATGCCGGTAGCCGCCCGTGAGGCTTCTGTATACACCGGTATTACCATTGCCGAGTATTTTCGTGACATGGGGTACTCGGTGGCCCTCATGGCGGATTCAACTTCACGATGGGCAGAGGCCATGCGTGAAATTTCAGGACGCCTTGAAGAGATGCCGGGGGAGGAAGGTTATCCCGCCTACCTTTCGTCTAAAGTAGCCGATTTCTACGAACGGGCAGGGCGGGTGATATGCCTTGGCAGCGAACAACGGGAGGGTGCCCTCTCGGTAGTTGGGGCGGTGTCCCCTGCCGGGGGTGATCTCTCAGACCCGGTTGTGCAGGCCACCCTGCGGGTGGTAAAGGTTTTCTGGAGCCTTGAAGACAAGCTTGCCTACCAGCGGCATTTCCCCGCCATAAGCTGGCTTCGCTCTTATTCCCTGTATGATGACGATGTGAACAGGTTTATTGAAGACAGGGTTGATCCCTCCTTCCCCAGGCTGAAGAAGCAGGCCATGCGTATTCTCGAGGAAGAAGGTGAGCTTGAAGAGGTGGTGCGGCTGGTAGGGGTGGAATCACTGTCATCGGGGGACAGGCTTATTTTGAAAATTGCCCGTATGATCCGTGAGGATTTTCTGCATCAGAATGCCTTCCATCATACGGATACCTACACCGATGTAGACAAACAGTTCAGGATGCTGCAGCTGATTTTATACCTGTACGATTCTTTCCGGGATGCGCTGGAGAAGGGGGCAGATTATTCGGAAATGGAAAATACAGGGATTGAAGAAAAGATATCAAGGGTTCGTTACCTGGATTCGGGTGACATCATGTCTTTTGATGAACTGAAAACTTCCATCAATAAACTGGCAGCCGATATAATAGAACAGCACAAAACGGAATAAAGGGGGGAGAAAGATGCAGCGTACATACAGAACCATACGTAACATAGTAGGCCCCCTGCTCCTGGTGGAGGGAATCGAGGGTGTGAAGAACGAAGAGCTTGTTGAGGTAATCCTTCCCGGGGGAGACCTGCGAAAGGGGAAGGTGATTGAGCTTGAATATGATACCGCCCTTGTACAGGTGTTCGAAGGTACAGCCGGGGTTGATGTCCCTGATACAAAAGTCAGTTTCAGGGGGAGGGGGGTTGAGCTCGACCTTGCCCCGGAACTGCTGGGACGAATGTTCAATGGCCTGGGTAAACCCATTGACGAGGGACCACCTGTTATACCACGGCTGCGTGAGGATATAAACGGTGCGCCAATAAACCCATTTGCCAGGGACTATCCCAACGAATTCATACAGACGGGAATATCATCCGTAGACGGGATGAATCCCCTTGTACGGGGGCAGAAGCTGCCTATTTTCTCCGGTTCAGGGTTGCCCCATAATCAGCTTGCCGCGCAGATAGCCAGGCAGGCAAAGGTTCTGGGCAGGGAAGAACGGTTTGCCGTTGTCTTTGGGGCCATGGGCATCACCTACGAGGAATATGCATTTTTCGTGCGCCAGTTTACCGAGTCGGGGGCCCTTGCCCGATCGGTACTTTTTATTAACCTGTCAAATGATCCCGCCATTGAGCGAATCGCAACTCCACGGGTTGCCCTTACCGCTGCCGAGTACTTTGCATTTCAGATGGACATGCACGTGCTGGTTATACTGACAGACCTGACCAATTACTGCGAGGCATTGCGGGAAATCGCCGCGGCAAGGAAGGAGGTGCCCGGTCGGCGGGGATATCCCGGCTACCTGTACACCGACCTGTCCAGCATTTACGAGCGTGCCTGCCGTATACAGGGTGAGTCGGGGTCTATAACCCTTATCCCAATTCTCACCATGCCGGAAGACGACAAGACCCATCCCATACCCGACCTGACCGGGTATATCACCGAGGGGCAGATCATCCTTTCACGTTCATTATATCGAAAGAACGTTGATCCGCCAATTGATGTACTGCCCTCCCTTTCAAGGCTGAAGGACAAGGGAATCGGAAAGGGGAAAACCCGTGAGGATCATGCCGACCTGTCTAACCAGCTGTTTGCCGCTTATGCCAGGGGGAAAGAAATGCAGGAGCTTGCGGTCATTCTTGGGGAGTCGGCCCTTTCTGACATGGACAGGATATACTATTCCTTTGCCGACAGTTTTGAAGAACGGTTCGTTTCACAGGGGTATCGTGAAAACAGGGAGGTAGACCATACACTGGACATCGGCTGGGAACTTTTAAGTTCTATGCCGGAAAACGAGTTGAAGAGGATTGACCGGGAGTTCATTGACCGTTTCTACAACAGGAAAACCGCTACCGGAGAGATATGATGGAAATTGATGTCAGTCCAACACGGATGGAGATGCTGAAGCTGAAAAAAAGGCTTAATGTGGCAAGAAGGGGACACAAGCTGTTAAAGGACAAGCTGGAAGAACTTATCCAGAGAATGTTGGAACTGGTGAGAAGCATAAGGGAACTGCGAGAAGGTGTTAACTCGGGGCTTGCTGCTGCCAACACCCTGATGGCATCTGCAAGGGGAAAACAGTTTCCCGGAAGCGTGGAAACAGCCCTGAGTGCCAGTAACAGGCAAGTTGACATAAGTATATCTCAAAAGCGTATACTGAGCCTCACCGTCCCCGTTTTTACTATTGAAACACGGGGACGGCTGTACGAATACGGGTTTACCCAGACATCAGTAAACCTTGATGACGCGGTAAAAAGCTTTGATGAAATTCTGGAAAAGATAATAGCCCTTGCAGAAAAGGAGAAGACCATAGAACTGATGGCAGAGGAAATATTGAAAACCAGGAGACGGGTGAATGCCCTTGAATACGTGCTCATCCCTTCAATTGAAACCACCATTCGGTATATATCCATGAAGCTTGATGAACAGGAAAGAAATACACAGATGCAGTTAATGCGTATTAAAGATATTATAAGGGCACCGCGCTCCCAGGTTTCGGCCTATCCCGGGAAAACGCCCTTTCCCCGGCAGGATCCCGGTAAATAACAAAAAAATTTATGTGTTCATGCATAAAAATTGATTACCCCCTTGTTTATGTTTATTATCTAAATGGGCCAAAAATCTTTCTGTACTAACGCTTGCTGATATTTGGCGAGGAGGTGGGTATGGTACATATGATATCTGACAAACTGGTTGACCTGGTTGAGCACCATGCTGATGAGATTGTAAAGCGATGGATGACAAGGCTTTTAGCTGATGAACTCACGTCTTCTTATACCAGCGCTAATATTCAGTTTGTCCAGGAAAGGGCAACGAATGTATTGAAAAACCTGGGCAGCTGGCTGAGTTATGAAACTACGAAAGAAGAGGTGGGAAAAAGGTATGCCGAAGAGGGGAAGGCGTTGTTCAAGCTGGGTATCCCCCTGTGCGAAATTACCAGGGCCACCACTGTCTTACGGCGTGTTCTCTGGCTCTACGTGGTGAATGAAAGCGGGTTTGATTCAGCCTTCCAGCTTAACCAGATGCGGGAACTGAATGACAGGGTGATTCTATTTTTTGACAGAAGCCAGTACTACCTGACACGGGGTTACATGGAAGAGATGAACCGGAAGATGAAGAAGCTGTGGAACCTGACAGACACGGATACTGAGAAGATATTCTTCAGTACATCCTTCTATGATAAAAACCCATAATATTGGTAGTAACCGGGTGTACCGAATGTAATGGAAGAGATACTCAGAAGAATTAAAGAGGCAGAAAAAGCTGCCGCCGATGTAATTTCCGGGGCTGAAAAGAAAGCTGAAGAAGAGGTACGGCAACAGCGGGAAAAGATGCAGAAGTACCTGGAGGACGGGAAAAAGAAGACCAGGCAGCACCAGGAAGAAAGGTACACGGCTGAACTGGATGCATGCATGAAAAGAATTGAAAAGCAAAAAGAGGACATTTTGAAGCAGAAGGAGACATTGCTTAAAAATACCAGGCTTACAGAGGAGGCTGCCGATCTGACCGCGTCTGCATTGCTACGAGATTAAACCGTGAGGTATGAATCGTGCGAGAATTTGCGGACAGGATGTATTTACATGCGAAAATACATGGTCTGCGTCATACCATCCTATCAGGGCCGTCCTACAGGGATGTGCTGACAACACGTACGTTTAATAAAATACCCATTGAAATACGAAACCAACCAGGAAATTTTTCTTCCCTGTTTACCCTGGAAGAAAACATCTTCAGAAAACAAGTAGAAACACTTCTAAAATTATTGAACATCTCAAAATATTACCGGCGTCTTTTCAGGGCATATCTTCATGTATTTGAAACATGGAATGTAAAAGCATTATTGATGCGTGCAGAGGGGAGGTATGAAGGGGATATTCCGTGGTTTGATATTTCGCCATATAACCTTTTGTCCTCATCGTTTAGAAACGAGATACTGGATCGCAAAGGCCTTGTGTCACGACTTCCTGAACAGTATAAAATTGTTTTCAGCGAGGTTGCTTCATCACAGAGATACGAGCAAGTTGAAATAGCACTGGATATGTCAATATACCGGGAACTGATTAAAAGTATGAAATGCCTGCGTCCGGAAGATGCGGGCATACTGGCAGAGAGTCTTTTACTCAACATTACATTGTTGTCATTGACCTGGAAGAAGAGGCTGGAAGTGCTGTACCGCTGGGACAGGGCAAGTGCCCGGTCATTCGTGGACGGGATGGCAGAAGTCCTGTGGCAGTCGCACCCCCTGCTGAAAAAGCGCTACCCCGCGGTGGTACAATACTGGGAAAGGAATGCCCCTTTTCTCAGTGCCCACCTTCGTCCGGGGGATTACCTGCAACTTCGGGAGGGAGAACAGGCTATGCATCGAAAGCTGTATACCTGTTACCTGTCATGGTTCTTTCGGGATTTTCATGCTGCCTGGTGCGTGGTGTCCTTCCTCTGGCTGTTGTATTACCAGCTGCAGAATCTTCGTGGTATGGTGGAAGGATTGCGGGCAGATATGCATCCAGACAGAATAATTAATATGCTTGTATACGGGGAGTGATGTTTTCAGGCGCCGACATACGAAGGGTCTTCATGATAGTGCCCACGGAAGCAGAAAACAAGGTGCTTGCCGCCCTTGGTGAAGAGGAAATTATACATTTCGACGATGAGAACAGCCGGGGCGGTGACATGGATTATCGGGGCATGGAAATTGAACTGAAGCTGGTTGACGAAATATATGGTTTGCTGGAACAGGTGACCGGTGTAATCGGTTTTTCAGGAAGTGTACCAACACGCCGGGTAGGGGAAAACGCCACCATGATATCAGTGGAAAAGATGCGGGAGGACAGAAACAGGCTGAAAGAGATGCAGGTAAAGATTAACCAGTACGAAAGGTTGACAGACTTGATTCACCGGGAGCAGGTGAAAATATCTGGTATATTGAAAACACTTTTTCGTCAACAGGGGCTTCTTCGCCTGCTGCCCGTGCCGGAAGATTCATCGTTATTCTGCATTGTTGAGGGAGAGGGGGCACGAATACATTCCCAGGAATGGGACCCACCGGTGCCGGCTATGCTGGTAGGAACATCAAGGGGGAAGGTGGTTCTGACCATGTGCGGGTACATGGATAAAATTACAAAATACCTGAAAAACGCGGGGGCGGACAGGATAACCCGTATCCGTTCGGGGGACAGGGTTCGGGTTGAAGAAGAGCTGGAACGTCTCTATGCCCGTTACCGGGAACTGGCATGGAGAAGGGTTAAACTGACATATTATATAAATGCCAGGAAAAAACAATGGGGTGATGATATTCAGTATCTTCTGAACAGGTACAGGTTGAAACGCCTGGTCGCCTCCACTTCTTCCGGTTTCGGGCATACAGGCAGCACAACAATTATGGGTGGATGGATGAACTATTCCGAAGCAACAGCGGCCACTCAGGTATTGCAGCGTATATGCGGAAGCCGATATGTATTCATCATTTCCTCACGAAAAGAAACACTGGAAGAAGGGCAAAAAGTTCCCGTCCGCCTGCGTAATAACCGGTTCTTTGCCCCCTTCGAATTACTTTTGAAAAACGTGGGTATGCCTTCGCTGCAGGAGATCGATCCAACCCCCCTTGCCGCCATGGCCTACGTTATCATGTTTGGGGTGATGTTTGGAGACGTGGGGCAGGGGATGGTGCTTGTGCTTGCAGGCCTGGTGCTGCACATGACAGGCAGGATGAAAACATCACTATTTATGAAAAACGGCGGCATAATACTGGCCTATTGCGGCGTAAGCGCCACCATGTTCGGATTTATGTATGGCTCGGTGTTCAGTAATGAACATCTCATACCTCCTCTCTGGTTCAGCCCGATGGAAAATATAATGAGACTGCTGGGATTTACAGTGATGATGGGAGCCTGCTTCATCGGTACGGGGCTTGCCGTTGGCATACTGAATCGTTTGCGCAGGGGGGACACCAGGGAAGCCCTGCTGGGAACCAGGGGGATGATGGGGTTGTTGTTTTATGGCGGCCTGTGTACCGTGGCTGCATGGTATGTTAAGAACGAGACCTTCCCGCCGGTATATCTGCCGGTTTTGCTGCTGGCACTACCCCTGCTGTTGTTTGTATTACGGGGGATTATTTGGAAACTTGTACGTCCTGCAGAGAATGCCTTTCCCCATGGCATATTCGAATACGTGGTTGAGTCAATAGTGGAGATCATCGAGATGGTGTCCGGCTACCTGGGCAACACCATCTCATTTATCCGAACGGGGGCATTCGCCCTCAGCCATGCCGGACTTGGCATGGCCGTATACGCGCTGGCAGACCTTGTTGGAGAAGGGGGGATCAGCCCTGCTTCAATTACGGTAATAGTGACAGGCAACATCTTTATTATCCTGCTGGAAGGGCTGCTGTGCAGCATACAGGCCCTGCGGCTGGAATATTATGAATTCTTCAGCAGGTTCTACGA
>CAZVRB010000067.1:0-19867 GCA_964629365.1 uncultured Leptospiraceae bacterium | reverse complement strand
GCCATTGCCCAGTACTACACAAATACCGGGAGGCACTCATGACAACACCACTGAAATCACAACAACAGGTAAACGCCGGACACCTTGCAGCGGAGGCGCTGGCTGAACGGGGCGTTGACCACGTTTTCTTTATATCCGGGGGGCACACCTACCCCCTCCACCAGGGACTGCAGGAAAAGGGGGTGCACCTGCTGGCAACCCGCCACGAGCAGGCAGCGGTATTCATGGCAGAGGCATGGGGACGCCTTTCCCGCAAACCCGGGGTGGCCATGGTCACGGCGGGACCCGGTTTCACCAACGCCCTCACCCCCATCGCCAACGCACGCCTTGCCAACTCACCACTGCTGCTGATCGCCGGGGTGGTGGGGCTGAACGCCTGCGAGAAACTTGACCTGCAGGACATGATACAGCTGCCGGTGATTGAGCCCATGGTGAAGAAGGCCTTCGTCTGCCATAAGCCTGAGCGCATCAAGGAATTCGTGGACATGGCCTACCGCACCTGCATCAGCGGCAAGCCCGGACCCGTCTACCTTGAACTGCCCGTTGACGTGCAGAATGCCATGGTTGACCGCTCGGAGATCCGTGAGATGTCTACCACCCCCGAAACCAGGATCGTTGACCGGGGAAAGGCTGTACAGCTTCTTGAGATGCTGAAAAAGGCAAAGCGGCCCGTCATTTTCGCCGGCAGCGGCGCCTATTACTCAGATGCCGGGAAAGAGCTTCTGCAGTTCATGGAAAAGACAGGCGTACCCGTGTTCACCGCCCTGCAGGGACGGGGGCTGGTACCTGATACCCATGAACTCTGCTTCGAGGCATCCCTCATCATACGCTACGGGGCATGTGCCCACGCCATGAACAACGCCGATCTTTTCGTGCTGCTTGGTAACCGCATCTGCATGTATTACGGCAGTGGGCAGCTCTTCAACCCCGACGCCAAATTCGCGCAGGTGGACATAGACCCCACCGAACTTGGACGCAACCGCACCATTGATCTTCCCATCATGAGCGACGTGCAGGCCCTGCTGCAGGAATGCCTTGAGCTGCTGGATACGGGAAAGGCAAAACCCGGCAAGGGCTACACCTCCTGGGTAGAGGAACTGAAAAAAGCGGAAGAAGAGTCAAAGGCCATGGGGGACATCAACGCGAAAAGTGACAGCGTCCCCATTCATCCCTACAGGCTGGCAGCAGAGGTAAACAGCTACATGAGCGGTGAAAACGATATCGTGGTTGGGGATGGCGGTGATACACAGGTATGGATGGCCATGGCCAGGACCGCCGTTAAAGAAGGACATTACCTTGAATCAGGAATTTACGGCTGCCTGGGTATTGGAATACCTTACGCCATTGCCGCGAAGATGATGTACCCTGACAAGCGGGTGCTGAACATCATCGGCGATGGTTCGGTGGGTTTCAACTTCATGGAATTCGAGACCGCCATACGCAAGAATATCCCTGTAGTGATCGTCATCAACAACGACCAGGGATGGGGGATGATACGCCACAGTCAGAAGATCAAGCTTGGCAAACCCATGGACGAGGGAACCGAGATCGGCGATATCAACTACCACCAGTTCGTGGAGTGCATGGGGGGCTTTGGCATACGGGTAGAAAAACCTGGAGATATCGTTCCCGCACTGGACGCTGCCTTCGCGTCAGGCAAACCCGCATGTGTGAACGTGATGACCGATCCCACCGTGATGGGACCGGGTGCCATGGCCCTTGCCATGGTTAGCGGCTACAAGATCGAATAGCAAAACAGGGGAGGCGTAATATGTACACTGACCTTGAAGGAAAAACAGCACTTCTAACCGGGGCAGGACTTGAGGACGGCATAGGCTTTGCCACCGCCCGCAAACTGGCCGAGAACGGCGTACACGTCATACTCACCGACCTGTGCAGGGAGTCGCAAACCGAGGCAGGGGTGAAACAGGGCACCATGGAAAGCCTGCAGGACCTTGCTAAGAAACTGGAAGCAGCCTACAGGGTAAAGGCTTTCCCACTGGCACTTGACGTTACCGACAACAATTCAATATCAAAAATGGTTGAGGACGTGAAAGGTGAATTCGAGCGGGTTGACATCCTGTTCAATAACGCCGGGGTATCAGTTGGCGTGCCCAGCCCCATACACGATTACGACGAGGCCGCGTGGCTGAAGACCATCGAGGTGAGCCTGCACGGAACCTTCAGGGTAACAAAAGCCATGCTGCCCCTCATGTTCGGCAAGCCGGTCAGCATCATCAATAACGCCTCCAAGGCGGGCAAGTCGCCGCTGCCGCTGAACGGTGCCTACGCCGTGGCCAAGGCGGGAGTGATCATGCTGACGAAAGTCATGGCAAAAGAACTTGGCGGTGTTGGAGTACGGGTAAACGCCCTGTGTCCCGGCCTCATTATGACGGGTCTTCAGAAATGGCGTTTTGATCTTGAAGCTGAAATATTTGAATGCTCACCGGAAGAACGCCAGCAGGAGAAGTGTAAAGAAGTACCCCTGGGCTACCTTGGCACCGCAGACCAGGTGGCCGACCTGGCAGTGTTCCTGGCATCCGAAAGTTCATCTTACATCACCGGCCAGGCCATCAACGTGTGCGGGGGACAGCTGCTGGAACTGTAAAAAAGATTTTACATTAACAGCTATATATGCTTAGCTGTTAAAATAAAAAAATATGTAGACATACATAAAACCTGGAGGATTCGCATGGATACCCCTTTTCCTTTTGATCCCTTTCTGGCATTTGGCAGTATGTCCATTTTTCTTCTCATCGGTATTCTTCTACGGGCAAAGGTCAAGTTCTTTCAGACCTTTCTCATTCCAAGCTGTATCACCGGTGGGGCACTTGGCATGATTGTACTTAACACAGGCATTCTCCCTTTCAAGGCGGAGATGTTCGAGACTTTCGCCTATCACCTTTTCATCATTTCATTTATTTCTATCGGGCTCACCCACAGCGGCAACGAGAACGAGACAAAGGAGCAAACCCGCTCGATATTGAAGGGTGCCACCTGGATGGCCATGATTGAAGGTGTTGCCATCTCAATACAGGCCATCATCGGCTGCCTCCTGGTGTACATGTTCGCCTGGCTGGGTACAGAGCTTTTCCCAACATTCGGTCTCTTTCTGCCCCTGGGCTTTACCGAAGGTCCGGGACAGGCGCTTTCATTCGGCAAGACCTGGGAGGCCCATGGATTTGACGGTGCCGCCACCATAGGAGTAACCTTTGCAGCCATAGGTTTTCTTATCGCATTTTTCGTGGGTATACCCATTGTACGATGGGGTATAAAGAAAGGCCTGCCGGTAGAAAAAGCACGGGCAATACCGGGTGATATCCTTTCAGGTATAATATCAAAGGGAGAAGAGCAGGAGAAAGCAGGCAAGCTCACCATGCATTCCGGGAACGTGGAAACACTGGCCTTCCAGATGGGGCTCATCGGTCTTGTTTACGTACTGGGCTGGTTCTTTTCTATCGCCCTTGTGAAGGTCACCTCTCCAAACATCTCCAAGTCATTGTTTGGCTTCTTTTTCTTTTTCGGCCTTTTTATTGCACTGGGTGTCCGCATGATCATGAAGAAACTGGGAATCATGCACATGATCGACCCGGGTGTACAGCGGCGCATCACCGGCTGGGCGGTTGACTACCTGCTGGTTGCTACCATCATGGCTGTCCAGTTCGCCGTGGTAATAAAATACATCGTTCCCATTACCGTTATGTCGGTTGTAGCCGCTTTTTTTACCGTGGTATCAATCCTGTACCTTGGACGACGCATTGATAAATTGAACTTCGAACGCACCATGGCCATATTCGGCACCTGTACGGGTACGGTGTCAACCGGTCTTGTACTGCTGAGGGTTGTCGACCCCGAGTTCCGCACGCCGGTGGCCCTCGAAATAGGCCTCATGAACATGGTGGTGGTACCCATCATCGTGGCCAGCATGATACTTGTAAACGCCCCAGTCTGGTGGGGATGGAGCCTCTGGTTCATCATACTGTTACATTTAATCATCCTGGCTGTCTCACTGATCGTCATCAAGATGATTGGCATGTTCGGTGAGCGTAAGTTTTAACTTTACAAAAAGCAACCACAGAGGCTCAGAAGTACAGAGAAAGTATATATAAAGATCAACGCAGAGGCGCGAAGGGCGCAGAAAAAAAGAGTATTTATTCATGAAGAACAAGGGGCTTAAGCCCCTTGTTCTATATAATTCCTTCTCTGCGATTCTCTGCGCCCATTGCGCCTTTGCGGTAAAAATATATTAATCCTTCCTCTGTACCTCTGAGCCTCTGTGGTGTATCATGTAAAGATGAATGACTTCAGCATGCATAATCAAGGGAGGTGGATCACATGGAAGAATTCAGGGTATGTCCCAACTGCGGTTACACCAGGGGATTCCACAGTTCATTTTTCAAAGAAGAAAACGGGTTTCGTATAATCTTTATCTGTCCCGAGTGCGGGGCATCATATGATATTGGACTTATTGAAGCAAGGGTTAGCGAGGTTGAACCAAAACGGGGAAAGGATTACTGATCAATACCCCTGTTCTCCCGGTGTCACCAGGTGGAACACCGTTCGCCACAGGTGATACCCCATCCTGTCTATCCAGCGTACTGCTTCCATCTGCCTGAGGGCATCGTCTGTTTCCAGTTGTCCTTTAGCTGTCCGGTCAAGTACATCCTCACGCTGCTGCTTTCTTATATGCGCTATAGAGATGGATGCTTCCTGTATCATTTCAATAGTAATATCACCGGGAACGCCCTGCAGGCATTTCATTGACACGTTCAACTCCTGTTCAAAATGATTGGCGATGCTGGTAAAGTGATCCACGTGTTTTAAAATACGCAAAGACTCTGATTCCCAGCAGGCGTCTATAAGCCGGTCAAGATGATCAATGGCGTGTAACACTGATATATGTTCACGATGCACCCGGTCTGTATCCGGCCCCGATTTTATATTGCTCATAAACTGCCGTGTTCTCAGCAGTGCGTGGTCAGCCTCCCGAAGTATTCTGACTGCCCATTCCTGCCTGCCTTTCTCTTCCAGCAGCACCTGCACCCCGTTGATGATCTCGACGGCTATACCATTTACCGTTCGACGGGCCGTTTCAACGGCAACAGCCGGCACCTCCACAATGGAATCGTCAAGGTTTCTTGTCAGCACCGAGCCCCTTTCGGGAACGATACGTTCGAGCAACCGGGCAAACCCGGGAATGAATGGAAAGAGTATAACAACACCCAGCAGGTTGAAAAAGGTATGAAAAAGTGCAAGCAGCATCTCGTTGTTGTTAATTGTAAGCCACCTGTCTACAAGGTGTACAAGACCTACAAGAAGGGGGAGCACGAAAAAGGCTGCGATCCCCGTTACAAGATTAAAAAGCACGTGGGCAAGTACCGTGCGCCTTGCGGTGGTGGTGGCACCTATACCGGCGAAGGCAACGGTTACGGTGGTACCAATGTTCTGACCGATCACCATTGCCGCCCCCTGGTCCATGGAGATGGTTCCCGAATGCAGGGCAATCAGGGTGGTGGCAATGGCGGCACTTGACGACTGCATGAGTACCGTCATAACGAT
This sequence comes from uncultured Leptospiraceae bacterium, assembly GCA_964629365.1. Lineage (GTDB taxonomy): Bacteria > Spirochaetota > UBA4802 > UBA4802 > UB4802 > M55B154. Next base: position 14,308 of record CAZVRB010000067.1, on the reverse strand, counting down.
GCCCACGATCACCAGCAGAAGCCGGTTTACCAGCGATTCACCCGCGTACATGGACAGGTCAATATTGGCAGCCAGCCCATCCATCCCCTGCTGCATTGTGTGTATACCGATGAAGAGCAATCCGAATCCGGCCAGCACCGTACCCAGCGCTGCCCTGCGTCCTCCATACATGAGACGCAGCATGGCCCCCGCTCCCACAAGGGGGAAAGACATATACGCAATGCTGTACTTGAACCCCAGTACCGCCACCAGCCATGCCGTGCTGGTTGTGCCTAGATTGGCGCCGAATATAATACCAATAGCCTGCGGCAGGGCGATAAGGCCGGCGCTTACAAACCCTATGGTGGCAAGTGCCGTGGCGGCAGAAGCCTGCACCATGGTGGTTACCACCGCCCCCGAGGTTATAGCGGACACCGAACCCCCGGTGAAGGTACCCAGTATCTCTTTCAGCCTGTTTCCCGCAAGATTCTTCAATGAATCTGTCATCAGAATCATACCCAGAAGAAACAGGCCAAACCCCCCGATAAGGGGAAGCAGTATATTCATGAAACCCATTACAACCTGCCGTTACAAGTAGAATAATCAAACCCGTGAATGATGTACCAGGTTAGTTCATGGTGCAATCATTATTTCTTTCTCATATGCATCCGTGAAATCAACTTTACATTATTAGTCTTGACAGACCGTTCTTATTTGTATTTAACTATGTGTCACATAATTGATATACCTACATAAATAGATAACACATACAGGTGGTTTCCATGTTTAAAACTATTGAAAACTATTTCATCGGGCAATACTCCATGGGCTCAATTGTTGTTCAGCGTAAGTCAAAGACATATCTCTATTTCGTGATGATCATATGCGCCGTACTTATACTGACTACCACAACTATGACAGCCCTGTCGGTATACAGCATTCAATCAGTTGAATTCTTTTCGCGGGCAAGCCTGATCATAATAGGCCTGGGTGGACTTGTCCTTCTCAGAAAGGGAAGATATTATGGAGCCGCCAACCTTCTTGCAGTGGGGGCCACCCTTGCCATGGCTCTCCCCATGTTCCTGGGAGCACATGAAACAGAACTATCTCTGTTTATTAGCATTATCATACCATACCTTTTCATCATTTCAGCTGCCCTTCTGGGAACCCGCCTCACCATCGTCATTGTTGGAATTCTCACCATCTTGCAGGGTGCGGGGGCTGTTCTATTGAACGACATGATAGATGGAGAATCAGCCAGAAAAATGATAGGCACCCATGTGGCCTTAACCGCTTTTATACTTATTCAGTGTTACCTGATACTGCGCAATATTATTTCATCTATGAGAACGATGTCAGAAGAGATGGAAAAGAACAGTGAGAAAACTGGTGTAATTGTTAAGCTGCTGAACAACGCCCAAAACCTTTCAGAATCACTTGCCTCGTCATCCAGTGAACTGTCATCTACGGCCACACAGTTCTCGGACAACGCCCAAAGCCAGGCAACATCGGTTGAAGAGATCACCGCGTCGATGGAAGAGATGTCAGCAGGAATTGAAAACATCTCTGCCAGTACTGACCTGCAAAGCGGTACGATGAACTTCCTGATGGAGAAGATGCAGGAGTTCACGAAAGCCATAATCGCCATGAAAAGCGAAGTTGAAGCCATGTACGAGAAGGTGCAGGCCATCATGGATTCCGCCCAGAACAGCAACAAAACCCTCGAGTTAATGAACCGGAGTATGACCAACATTGAAAACAGCTCCAGCGAGATCACCGGCATCATCAACATCATCAACGATATATCAGACCAGATAAACCTGCTGTCACTGAACGCCGCCATTGAAGCGGCCAGGGCAGGTGACGCGGGCAGGGGTTTCGCGGTTGTGGCCGACGAGATATCAAAACTGGCCGATCGAACATCTGAAAGCGTGAAGAACATCGGTGAACTTATCGGCGCCAATGAAAATGACATAGCTGACGGTAAAAGTCATGTGAGCGGAACCGTTGAAACCATTAAAAGTATCACCGATGGAATAACTGATAATTTCGAGTTCATGCAAACAATAGCCTCCCGAATGGAGTCGCAGCTTAAGGCCAACCAGGTCATCAACCAGAAAACCGAAGAGGCCCAGGAAAAGACAGAAGAGATCAAGTCGGCAATCCGTGAACACAAAGTTGCCACCGATGAAATCGTTGACACGGTGAGCTCCATAAATGAGCTTTCACTGGCAAACTCCGCCGGTGCAGAAGAAACACTTTCAAGCACAGAAGAGCTTTCGAAAATGGCAGCTGATCTGAAGGAGCTGATAAACTCAATTGATACTGACAGGTCATAATTGGCAATAATCCATTTTATTTTGGCCGATTGTTCGGTGAACCTGCTGTTGATGGAGACTAAACACTTAAAGCCATGAATGTTCCTTGACGGACATTACGCTTACTCATAACGTATTCCCAAATGATTTGATGATTGAAGGGGTATTTCATGTTGAAGAGATTATTCCCACTACTGGCAGCAGTTATTCTTTCAGCCGCACTGAATCCACACCTGAATGCCGGTGACATACGCATGCTGGTAGCCGACTTCAGCGCACGGGGTGTATCGAAAGATGTTTCCATGATGGTGACCGAATGGGTACGCACCGCCGTTACCAACAGCGATTACACCATCGTGGACCGTTCAAAGATGAAAGAGATCATGAACCAGCACGAGATCCAGATGACAGGCCTGGTTGACGATAAAGACGCGGTCAAGATCGGGAAGCTCCTGTCCGCAAACAAAATACTGGCAGGCACCGTATCAAGAATCGGATCCAAGTACGTTATTAGCGGCAGGCTCATCGACGCTGAAAAGGGGGTAGCCTCCTTCGGTCACAACGAGTACACCTGGAATATCAGCGACCTTGATTTCTGCACCCAGCGGTTCTGTGATAACATGATAAAGAAGATGTCGGGGAAATACCAGGAACCGGAGAAGACCCGCATCAAAGCCACCATATCTTCAAAATACAACCCCGAAGAAGAGAAGAAGCTGGTACTGAAAACCGTGAAAACAATGTTTGATGCCTACAGCAATAAGGACATAGAAGCCTACCTCACCTATATCGACGAAGATGCCCGTTTCTGGTGCAGCTCATATGACCTCAAGGGCATATCAAGTATACGCAAGTACAGGGAAACCGTTACCTTCAAGAAGTACGACAACTTCAGGTACAAGCTGAAAAACGTCAGCATCAACATTCAGGGCAACACGGCAACCATGTACGACACCTACGTGCTGAAGTTCGTGGTGAAGCGCAACGGCAGACAGATCACCGAGAGCGCCCGAGAACGGTACAAGCTGGTGAAGCGCGGCAACTCCTGGTACATACTTGAAAACCAGGAATACTGAGGGGAAGCCTGTACCATGAAAAGAACCATCTGCGCCCTGTGCGCAATTGTCATTTCATCATGTCTTCTTTCCATCAGTGCCGGTGCTGACAGCAGGGAAGACATACAGCGCTATATTTATCACCTCAACCGCACCTTTCCCCGTTCCACCCAGCTGGTCATCGTGCTCCCGGAAAAGAACACCGATACCCGGTCGCGCTTGTACGCACTGGAAAAACGGGAATCCACCTGGCACACGGTCATTGACGGGGTGCCCGCAACCAATGGCCACAACGGCTTTGCCCCTCCAGAACAGAAGAGAGAGGGGGACGGGAAGACCCCGTCCGGAATTTTTAAAATCTCATATGCCTTCGGGTACGGCCCTGCATGCCACACCGGCCTTGACTACCGGCAGGCAACCGAAAAGGATTTCTGGATAGACGATCCCCGGTCACCCGATTACAACCGCTGGATAACCGGCTCACCCGGAAACTACTCACATGAAAAGATGAAGCGGAAAGACCATCTCTACAGGTACGGCATGGTGGTAGAATACAACATGGACCCGGTGGTAAAGGGAAAGGGAAGTGCCATTTTTATTCACGTGTATAGATCACCGGGCAAACCTACAGCAGGGTGTATCGCGGTTTCCGAGGAAACGATAAAGAAGCTGCTGGCATTTTTAGATAAGGGGCAACAGCCTGTTATTATTATGGGACTGCTATAAGTATAATTTTTGACTGGAAGTGAACAGGCGGCCACAATAGCCGCCTGTAAATAATCTTTTCGATTATTCCCCTGTCCCTTTTTTCATGGCATAGTTGGCAAGCTGCTGTTTTGCCTCATCCTTCTCAGGGTATTTCTTGTAATCGGGATCATTCTCTCGGTATTCCCTTACTTTTTTGAAATTTTTTCTGAAGTATTGATAAAGATCAGAAAAACTTTCTATGTTATGTTTTTCTAAAAGTGCTTTTTCTTCTTTCTTGTACTGTGCGTACAGGTCTTTCACATCGCTATACGCTTTACCCTTGAACTTCGGCCAGTATTTTTCCATCATCAGGGCATCTGCTTCCTTGTAAAAGTTCACGTATTTCTCAACCGTGATCTCTTCGTCTTTTTTCTCAGCTTTTTTACTCTTCGTCTCAGAACTGTCCTGTCCGCAGGATACCAGCACGAAGGACAACAAAACGATAAGTGCTAATGCTGCTTTCTTCATAATTGTTTCTCCTTATTAATTATTGTAAACCTCGCGTAAACACGGATAATATCTTCAAAGCTTACAACATTACAAGTATTTTTCACATACATGTTTAAGGCACACACCCCTAAATATACTTGAAATAATCCCCCCGTGCGCTTTGCTGTGTACAATAGGCCACGTGGCCGCGCGCATCACGCGAACATCTGATAATACCCGGATACATAAATGACACTTATTAACCTGCAAAACATACACCTGGCCTTCGGCGGCCCTGCCCTGCTTGATGGCAGCAACCTGCAAATCGACGAAGGCAACAAGATTGCCCTGCTGGGACGAAACGGCACCGGCAAATCATGTCTTATGAAAATAATAAATGGTGACATTGAACCTGATTCGGGGGTTATTCTGAAAGATACCCATATTAAAACGGCCCTTCTCTCACAGGAGGTTCCCGAACACATGACCGGAACCATATACGATGTCATCGCGGAGGGTCACGTCCCTGTTCTTGACGATCAGCACGATGAACAGCACAAGCACCTGCAGACAGAAAAAACCCTCTCAATGCTGGGGGTTAACGGGGATGCTGAAACCGCCACCCTCTCGGCAGGCATGAAACGCAGGGTTCTCCTGGGTCGTGCCCTGGTGGATGATCCCGACATTCTACTTCTTGATGAACCGACCAACCACCTCGACCTGGACGCGATTCAATGGCTGGAAAACTTTCTTGTTCGATATGGAAAGACCATACTTTTTGTTACCCACGACAGAAAGTTTTTACAGCGGGTTGCCAACCGCATCGTTGAACTTGACCGGGGTATGCTCTTTGACTGGAGCTGCGATTATCTCACCTTCCTGGAGCGGAAAGACGCCTGGCTTGACGCACAGGAACAGCACAACAACAACTTCGACAAGAAGCTTGCCCGCGAAGAAGAATGGATTCGAAAGGGCATCAAGGCCCGGCGAACCCGCAACGAGGGAAGAGTACGCGCCCTGAAAAAAATGCGTGAAGAACGGGCAGAGCGCAGGGATGCCCCCGGCACTGTCAACATGGATATACAGGAAAGCAGCCTCTCCGGCAAGCTGGTGATGGAAGCCACTGACATCAGTTTTTCCTACGATGATTCACCCGTCGTGAATAATTTCTCCACCACTATACTGCGTGGTGACCGTGTGGGTATTATCGGACCCAACGGCTGCGGGAAGAGCACCCTTGTGAAGCTGCTTTTGGGCAAACTAAGTCCCCGGCAGGGTAAGGTGCGTACCGGCACCAACCTTGAGATTGCCTACTTCGACCAGTTGCGTGATCAGCTCGACATAAACAAATCCGTGAAAGAAAATATCGGCAACGGCAAAGAATTTATAAATTTTAACGGGGGGACAAAACACGTGATCGGCTACCTCCAGGATTTCCTGTTCACCCCCGATCGTGCTGCCCAGCCCGTAAGTGCCCTATCAGGCGGCGAGAAGAACCGCCTGCTTCTTGCAAAGCTTTTCACCAGGCCTGCCAACCTGCTGGTGCTGGATGAACCAACCAACGACCTCGACCTGGAAACCATGGAGCTTCTTGAAGAACTCCTTCTGAACTTTGAGGGGACGTTACTTTTGGTAAGCCACGACAGGGAGTTTCTCAATAACGTGGTCACCACCACCCTTGGCTTCACTGGAAATGGCAAGATCGTTGAAGGTGCCGGCGGGTACGATGAGTGGAAGGCCAGGCTTGTACCGGAAACAAAACCTGCCAGGGAGAAAAAGACAAGGGAGAAAAAACCCCGTGAAAAAACGAAACTCACCTTCAAGGAGGAACACGAGCTGCAGGAACTCCCCGGCATCATCGAAGCAACCGAGATGAAAAAGGACGAGGTCTTCACCATGCTGGGAGATCCCGATCTGTATAAAAACGAATCTCACAGGGTTCCCCATTTGAAAGAAGAGCTTGAAGGATTTGAAGCCGAACTGGAAAGGCTCTACCAACGCTGGGATGAACTGGAAGAAATGAAAGAACACTTCGCCCGGCAGGGATAGCCTGCCGGACTGTCATCCGGGGCAACCTTTTTGGAGTTGCCAATCAGGCAGCCAGCGTGTATAGTACCCCCATAAAGAGAAAGGAGATTTCCGATGAAACAGTTTCGCGTGAACAAAATGGTGCTGCTCACAGTTGTTATTATTATTTCCGTGTTATTCCTGGCAATGATCAGGCAGTTCCTAATGGCCATGTTTTTGGCAGCCCTCTTTTCCGCCATGACACAACCCCTGTTCAGGCGACTAAACGAGTTATCTAAAGGACGTGAAAACCTCGCCTCTTTCTCCACCCTTCTCATCATATTCCTGGTGTTTCTGCTGCCCCTTGCGGGACTTGCAGGCATCATAACCGCGCAGGCCATAAAGGTGGGTTCTTCGGTGACCCCCTGGATACAACAGAATTTGGGACCGGGAGGCAAAACCAGTACATTGCTACAAGACCTTCCCTTTTACGAGACCATACAGCCCTACAAGGAAACCATCATCCAGAAGGCGGGAGAAGCGGTGAGCAGTGTCAGCAACTGGCTGGTAAATTCTCTTTCTGATGCCACACTTTCCACAATGAACTTCATGTTTCTTTTCTTTATATTCATATACATCATGTTCTTTTTCATAAAGGACGGGAAGAAGCTTCTTAATAAAATACTCTACTACCTTCCCCTGGAGGACAGGGACGAACAGCGCATGCTTGAAAAATTCACCTCTGTCACCAGGGCCACCATCAAGGGATCACTGGTGATCGGCATACTGCAGGGTACGCTGGCAGGACTTGCCTTCTGGGTTGTGGGCATAAAGGGGGCCGTGTTCTGGGGCACCATTATGGCAGTACTCTCCATCATCCCGGTCATTGGCTCGGGGCTGGTATGGGTACCCGCCGCCATCATCCTGGCCGTATCGGGGGCATACGTGAAGGCGGCTGGCCTTACTATATTCTGCGTCCTGGTTGTTGGCAGCATGGACAATTTTCTGCGCCCCCGCCTTGTGGGCAGGGACACCAAGATGCACGACTTATTCATACTGCTGAGCACGCTGGGCGGCATCAGCATGTTCGGGGTAATGGGCTTCATCATAGGTCCCATCACCGCTGCCATATTCGTCACCGTTTGGGACATCTACGGCGAGACATTCCAGGATTACCTGCCGCGGGTATCCGGCGAAGAGCAACAGCCCGAAAACACGGTAAACGGGGACAGTGAATAATAGACAGGCGCTTTCCCGATATCAATTTTTTTAGCAAAGGATCATACATTGAATAGACTAAAAACCATTTTACTGCTTGCACTTATAACAATATCCGAGGCCACCATCGGCGTGTTCGTGAAACTCACCGACGGGATGATCCCCATACAGACACTGAACTTTTACGCCCTGGCATGCGCCGCCCTCTTCCTCCTGGTGGGCATGTCACTGCTGAACAAAAAGCCGCTGGACTTCCCCTCTGACAATATCAAGGACACCGTCATCATCGGGTTTCTCATCGCCGGCCAGAGCGGCCTCTTTAACTTCGCCATGACCCTGGTGCCCATCGCCAATGCCGTTATATTCTGGAGCGTGGCACCCTTCTTTACATTCATATTCTCATGGATCTTTCTCAACGAGAAGGCGAAAAAAAGCTACATGCTGATATTCGCCATTGCCCTCACCGGTATCTTTATCGCAAAGCCACTGCAGGAAGGCTACATGCTGGGTAACATGGTAGCACTGGGCGTGGGCGCCATCTACGGTGCCATGGTTACCTACATGCGCCACGAGGGCAAAACCGAGACGGACAATGACATCGCCTGGTCGCTGCTGGTGGCCGCACTGGTGTTCGCCCCTTCCCTTGCCTGGGTTGGGCCCGGCGAGGTGGGTGCCTTCATCCACTACAATGCACTGGGGGTTGAACTGCCGGTGTTACTTTGGGCGGTATGCCTTGGTATCATCTCCATGGGTTTTGCCTATTTCGGCATCTCTATCGTGCTGCGCACCCTGAGCGCCAACGTGTATTCACTGGTAGACATTATCATCTCTCCGGTGATTGCCTCCACCCTGGGATTTCTCATCTTCACCGAGGTTCCATCAAGCAACATGATATACGGTGGAGCAATGCTTCTGGGTGCCGGCTTCTGGCTGAGCTTCGAAATGTCCCGCAGTTCACATGAAAACAGGGCCATCACGGGGATGGTGCGGTAACTGCAAATACGTGTTTCATGGTGAATTAAAAATCATTTCACGTCTTCAAGATCGTAACCCCTGAATGCGAGATAAGAGATAAAGGCAAAAAGTGAAGCGATTCCTACCACCAGCTTGAGTCCCAGTTCTGTGGCAAACCCCTCTCCCCCCACAAACATCAGGATGGAAGCCACCGCAACTGAAATACCGATGGCCACTTTCTGAAAAATTGTCTGCACCCCGTAGTAAATGGCCTCCCGACGCCTGCCTGTCTTTGACTCGTCATAGTCAACAACGTCAGCCAGCAGGGCGTAAGGGAGCATCATAAACCCGGCGGATGGAATACCGAAGAGGGCCATGACTATTTGTGTAAACATGAGCGGTTCAACCGGAACCTTTCCTGCTCCCAGGAAAATGAGCAGCGACAGGGCCGACCCCAGCAGGGTGAAAAGAAAGACTGGTCGTTTCCCCGTACGTTTTGAAATGAAATTAAAGACAAAAAAGAAAACAATGTTAGAAACCAGGAATGGAATCATAACCAGCACCACTTCCGCGTCTGTTTTTCCTATAATGCGCTCCACCCAGTATGGGATCAGTATAATGACCATGTTGAGGGTGAACCAGAAGAGGGTGGTGGCAGTCAGTAGGTGGCGAAAAGGCCGGTTTTTCAACGTGTCCGAAAACCATGCAAAAATCGCTTTCGGTTTCAGGTATCCTTCTTCCCGTTCCAGGTCAAGGCTCGGTTTTTCCCTGATGAATAACAGGGTTGGCAGGAAGGCAATAAGTGTCACCATACAGGCAGTAAAGCCCAGGCCGGTCCATCCAAAAGATGTCTTGATGTTCCCTATAAAGGCCGAGACAAGGGTACCCGCCATGATAAACAGCGCCTGGATAGTTGTAATGTCCACCCTGTCCTTGTTCAATGGCGAAAGCTGTGGGATAAGACTCATGTAGGGATTGGCAAGCAGGGTCCAGAATATAAAATATCCCTGTACCAGCACCAGTAACGCCACCGCGTTCCAGATATTCTGTTCTCCCGGTACGGGTGGAACCCACAAGAAGAAGGTGACGATGGCGGTAGGCAGAAGGGAAACGGCAATAAAGGGGATACGACGGCCCCACCGTGACCGGGTGTGGTCTGAGAGGTAGCCCACGAAGGGGTCCAACACCCCGTCCACCACCCTGCCCAGAATAAAAATAGCAGAGAACAAAACAGGTGGAACCAGGGCCCCGGAAAGGCTTGGAACGTACAGCCGCAAAAGCCACTGGCTTATGAGGAGATTGATGAAGTTCAGGGCAAGTCCCCCTGTTCCGTAGGCAATTTTTTTCTTGAGTGATAACCCGGTCATATCTATATCTCCTCTAATAGATGCGGCATGATGCGCTGTCTTAATAATTTATATAATCAAATGCATCGCCTTTCAGTTCTTCTTCGGACGGGAGCCTGTTGTTTTGCGCAATAAACCTGAAGAGGTGGGCCGAATTGCGTGGCCGCCGTTCCATAGTGTCTCTGTCTACGGCATAGAGCCCGAATTTCGGTTCAAAGCCTTCGGCCCATTCCCAGTTATCGGTAAGGCTCCAGTAGGTAAATCCGAAAACAGGAAACCCTTCCTGGATAAGGCGGTGCGTCCAGGCCAGGTGGTCCAAAATGTACTTCGGCCGTATCCTGTCCCTCTCATCGTCAAGGCCGGATTCCGCGATAAAGAGGGGCACCCCGGGATAGCGGCGTGCCGCCTCACGGGTTATCCGGTAGAGGCCTTCTGGATATATCTCCCAGCCCATGTCCGTGGCAGGATAGATGGTCAGGTTCTTGTATTCGATGAATCCCGGTTTGAAGGGATTTATGGATATCATCTGCCTGGTGTAGTAATTGATACCAAGCCAGTCCAGTGTCCCTTCCAGGGATGGATCATGTTCCTTTATTGACGGCCCCAGGGGGACAGTAATGTTCACCTCCCCGGTATGGAGTGCGTCCACCATGTTCCAATTAAAGATATTGTCCATTGCGCGGCAGACGTACCTGTCAAGGAGAAACCCCCGGGGTTCGTAGTAAAAGAAGAAGTAGATCATCCCAACCATGGGCGAGGGATGCTGGCTTCCCACTGGCAATGCCGCGTGCTCCTTGATGATGCGGTAAGCTGCCGCATGGACATCCATAAGCCTTCGGTAGACCTTCACCGCCCGTTTGATGTCCTTCACACATGGAGGTATGTCCCCTGCCGCATACCCGGCCAGGGCATATATCTGGGCGTCGATCATGGTGCTCCAGTAATCAACCAGTGGGCCAAATTCTTCCGCGCAGCGACGAACCAGGGCCTCCCAGCGGCTGAACACGTACTGGTCCTCCCAGCCTCCCCTCCCTGAGGCCCATATGGGAAGGGTGAAGTGCCACAGGTTTAAAAAGACAGTGAAGCCCTTATCCCGCAGGCTGGTAAGCATAATCCTGTAATGTTCAAGGGCCTCCTCGTCATACTTCTCAGGTTCAGGTTCTATCCTGCTCCATTCTATTCCGATACGGTGGGCATTCTGCCCGTCACCAGCCGCGTTTTGGAAGTCCTCTTCGTAGCGGTTGTAAAAATCGATACAGGGACCACACCTGTCCCCGTTTTTCACAGGGGAAGGTGTTTGTTTTTCCCAGAGATACCAGTCGTTGTTGTAATTATGGCCTTCATGCTGATAAGGGTCTTCTCCGGTGGACCACAGAAATCCTTCGGGAAAAACCTGGCCGTCCACAGGAATTCGTGCCGAGGGAGGGGGCTTCCTTATTATGCCGATAACGGTAACCAGCAGGAGGAGACCTGTAATACTTAGAGCAATTGCATATACCATACCAGAAACCGGTGCCTCCTGAACTTTTGTATATCACCAGACGGAGGGAATCATGACTCGTAAGCTTTAAAGCCTGTGCAGGATAATAAAATTGTTTGAGGATTTCAAGAGTAATTTGTATAGTTATACAATTTCGAAGTGGTACGTATAGTCTAAACTCACTTATCATACAGCTCTTCAAAGAGCTCCCTGGCTTTTACTTTTGCTTCTTTCAGGGCCTTTCTGCCTTCCCTGGTGATGGAATAATATTTTCTTATTTTTCCATTCACATTCCTTTCTTCGTGTTTCAGGTACCCTTTCTCTTCAAACTTATGGAACATGGGATACAGGGTTCCATAGGATATATCGAAACCCTTTTCTAAAAGTTTATCATGAAATTCTTTTCCAAAGATAGGTTCCACGCTTGCATAATGGAGCATATATATCCTGATAAAACCCATTAAAAAATCATGTATCATCACATCAGCCATAAAGAACCTCTTCTTGAAGAATAAAGCTGCACTTCCCATCCCGCTGATTATCGTCTAATCAGAAATAATGAACTGATGATACTCGGGAAAGAAGTCTTCATAATCATTTATGTTTCCGTCATCAAGGCAGCATTCTATTATTTGTCGGCCAAGAGGATCCAGGTCTTTCGAGAGAAATTGTTCCAGGTTTTCTTTAAAGAAATCCTTCAGTATTTCTGCACCCCGGTCATACCCTTCCTGGCCAACCTCCGGCTGCCTGTCAACTTCAAGCAACCAGCGGGGTATACGTGTACCTTCTATCCGCATGGATTTCAACGCGAATCCCAGCAGTGGGCTGCGTGCGGGAGTGATCTGTTCTTCATTAAATCTTGCAGATCCCCTTCGTGCAAGGTAATCCCTTACAAGCCACTGGGGCATAAAACCGGTTTTCCATGCACCCACATTCTGGTTAGGCACCAGTATAAACTGGGTTGCCAGCGTGTTTTGTATTTGCTCAAGCAGCAGGTTTCCCTGGTTGACTTTTAATCCCGTTGAGAAAGCCCAGTAGCTGCCAACCCCTTCACTGCTCATACCGCCGTCATCAACAATGCTTGGATTACTGAATCCCCGTGGTGCCACAAGACGCCACAACCAGGCAAGTGCCGGGGGCAGAATATGGAACAACCCGATAATACCGTAGCTGGGTTCTTCACTTGAGCATATGGGGGTTCTCACCCCAAAGCTCCTGTAATTCACCGCCACGGGCCGTTTTACAATATTGGGATAACTTCTCCTGGGAACAATGACCCGTGGATTGGGGCACGGTTTACCAGGCGCATCCTCAATATGCTCCCAGATGAGTGCACGGCTGTTGGGCACCGCGTCAATATTCAGGAAAAAGAGCGGTTCAGGGGGATCTACTGTCAGCTTCTCTACAACCGGGTCGGTACCATATTCCTTTATATGGTCAACCCGCAAAAACCACCCGTTTTCAGCATCCATGAGCCATAGTTTCCCATCACCCTTTTGTATGGAAGGATGACTCAGGGCCATATCATCGCAAACCGGGTGCAATTCACAGGTACGGGGTATTTCAATGTATATTTTTTCCCCGGTTATGGTATTCTCTCCGATCTTCATTCTACCATCGGACATACGGTGTGGCTGTTCAAGCATTTCGCTCTTGCCGCCGCCGCTGGCACCTTCGTGCATGAATGTGACAATATTGTCATATGGAGTAACAACCTCAACAGCCGAGCAGTGAGGTACAACCCAGCCTTCGTTTTCGCCCTGGTTTATAAGAACCCCATACACACCCTTTTTGGCACTGGGACCGGGATACAGGTTGTATGAAAAGATCTCGTAGGTAGACTGAAGCCGGTTATGTACAACAACCTGCTTCCCGTTCAGATGGGTATGCCTGAATGGCGGAGCCACGTAGATGACGGTTCTTGGCGAGAAATCATCTGTCAGCTCTGAAACCGGGGTAATACCCTGCAGCAGAGCAAGCCCCAGCGCAAAAAATGCCGCGTTGGCAGGTACCACCGCGATGGCATCCTCCTCAAATCCTTCGGCTCCGGTACAAAATGCGAAAAGAGCAAGCTCCTGGTCAGCCAGCCACGAAAATGTTTCATTTCTTATTTCAGCAAAATCTTTCCCGAACCTTTCCCTGTATCTTTCCTTATCTGTTGGCTCATTGTCCCCAACAACAAGACAGTCGGGGTCACGTCTGCGCATGTACGGTTCGGTATAGTTGACCGCAACACCGTTTCGTACCCGGGCCACGGTAACCTCGGTGAATTCACCCTTCCCGGGCACATCGTATTTCACTTCAAAATAATCATTCTCCGGGTTGCCGCAGGCATAACCAAATAATTCCTCGGTACTATCGGCAAAGTGAAAACCGGGACAGCTGTCAAGTATTCGGGCCAGTTCTGGTATATTCTTTATTGCTTTATGATATTGCTTTTCCATTGTAGTGTTTCCTGTTTGAGTATTCATGTATCCTCCCCGTGCGTTGATATTAGTGTTCTACCGATTGGTTCACATTGAATTGATCTTCATAAGAACGTCTTTCAATGGGGGGACATCAAAGCTTTTCTTACCTGTTATCTCGTTGCAGCATGCCTGGTACATCTGTGAAACCAGTTCTTTAAGATCTGCTGGTAATGACGGGGGTTGTTGGGTTACCAGTTCTTTCCAGATCTGCCTGTTTTCCTCTTTTGCTTTTTCCGTTTCATTGTACCATTCGCTGGATCGGTAAAATTCCCTGGTCAATTCCTTGCTTACCGTCATTCCATCATAC
>CAZVRB010000066.1:0-20116 GCA_964629365.1 uncultured Leptospiraceae bacterium | reverse complement strand
CATCTGTGACGCCCCGCTTTTTGCGCAAAAAGATGTCATAGTCGTTGGTGGTGGAAATTCGGCAGTAGAGTCTGCCATTGACCTTGCAAAATCTGCCAGGAGCGTAACCATGGTACAGTTTCTTGAAGAACTTACCGCCGACAAAATATTAGCAGAGAATCTCAATGATTACTCCAACATATCCATCCTGTATTCTCACCAGGTTACTGAGATTAAGGGCAACAATTCAGTTGAAGGGGTTACAGTTCAAAACAGATCTGATGGTACCAGCAAAAATATCAGGGTACAGGGTGTTTTTATTGAAATCGGCCTCGCACCCAATACTGATCCATTCAAGGGAGTTGTAGACCTGAACGAACATGACGAAATAATGATTGATTGTAATTGCAGAACAAGCCGCCCGGGGATATTCGCCGCGGGAGATGTTACATCAGTACCATACAAGCAGATTATAATCGCTGCCGGGGAGGGAGCAAAAGCTGCGCTATCAGCATGTGATTATGTATTAATGGAACAGAAATAATTTTAAATCAATACCGGAGGTTACCATGCCAATTTTTGATGATAACGTAAAAAAACAACTCTCTGATCTTCTTTCAAATCTGAAAAACCCGGTCAAGGTGCTTTTTTTTACACAGGAATTCGAATGTCCCGCCTGCAAAGATAATCATGACTTCATTAATGAATTTTCTGACCTTTCAGATAAAATAACCCTTGAGGTGTATGATTTTGTTAAGGACAAGGATACCGCTGATAAATACGGTATCGACAAGATCCCCGCCATGCTGGTTACAGATGACAAGGGAACGGATACGGGAATTCGATTTTTCGGGGTTCCCGGAGGATATGAGATTAATTCCTTTCTTACATCTATTAACGAGGTTTCAGGTTCTGGTGAAGAATTGCCCCGGGACATGATTGAAAGGATTAAGAAGATCGACAAGGATGTACGAATTGAAGTCTTTATTACCCTCGCCTGCCCATACTGCCCGCAGGCGGTTGCAACGGCACACAGGATCGCCCTTGAGAATCCAAAGATTAAGGCTGACATGGTTGAAAGTTCAACTTTTCAGCACCTGGCAATAAAATATAATGTTTCTTCGGTACCAAAGATAGTTATCAACGAAACCCATGAGATCATTGGAGCACAACCCGTGAGCGTTTTTCTAGAAGAGATTGAAAAGTTGTAAATTTATAAGGACAAATAATAAAAAAAGGCAACCCCTGGGAGTTGCCTTTTTTGTTGCCGCGAGAGGGATTTGAACCCTCACAGGCTAATGCCCACTAGACCCTGAACCTAGCGCGTCTACCAATTCCGCCATCGCGGCATGCGACTGCATAAACTATTTTGTGTAATCTCACTATTTGTCAAATAAAAAAAAGAGATTTTTATTAAATTACCTCGTGACGGATAATATCATCATAGGATTCCCGTCTTCGTATAAGACTGGATGTCCCATCTTCGTTAACCATAACCTCTGCCGGCATGGGATGTGAATTATACCGTGAAGCCATAACCATGCCGTACGCCCCTGCCGAAAGAACCGCCAGCAGATCACCCTGTTGTGACAGGCTGATCTCCCTGTCCCTGGCGAAAAAATCTCCCGACTCGCATATAGGCCCTACAACATCGACAACCTCGCTTCCCTCACGAAGTGAACAATTTCGTATATGCTGAAACGCGCCATACAGGGATGGCCTGATAAGATGATGCATACCTGTATCAGTTATCAGGAATGTCTTCGTTTCACTTTTCTTTTTATATACTACTCTAGTGACAAGTGCCCCAGAGTTCCCGGCAATATACCTGCCAGGCTCAATAATCAGTGTAAGGCCTGATCCATTAACACGTTCTTTCACGATGGAGGCCCAATCGTTCACATCGAACAATTCTTCGTCATTATAGCGAATACCGAATCCACCACCAAGATTTACAGTGTTGATTTCTGTAAAGCCATCGCTTTTCAGGTTTTCGATCAAAGCCATCAGCCTGTCAAGAGCGTTCTCAAAAGGCTCAACAGTGACGATTTGCGATCCGATATGGGCGTGTATACCCTTGAGTGTTATATTCTTACACTTCTTCAGTATATCCAGGTTATCCATTAAAAGTGGCACGGTAATACCGAACTTGTTTTCTTTCTTACCGGTTGTAATGTAATGGTGGGTATTCGCATCTACATCGGGATTTACCCGTATTGCAATGCTGGCATTTTTTCCCAGTTGCCCTGCCACGTAATCTATAGCTTCAATTTCCTGAAATGATTCGCAGTTGAACATTCGAATTCCGGCAATCAGGGCATACTCAATCTCCTCACCGGTTTTTCCCACACCGGCATATACTATCTTCTCCGGCTTAACGCCAATCTTAATGGCCCTGAATAGTTCACCACCAGACACCACATCCATGCCAGCACCCATATCTTTCATGAGTTCCAACACAGACAGGTTGGAATTAGACTTCACCGAGTAGCATATTACATGTGGTACATCTCCAAGAGCTGAATCAATTTCAGCATACCTTTCTTTCAGCGCTTTTTTACTGTACACGTACAAAGGGGTATTAAATTCATCAGCTAACTTCGCAAGTGATACATCATCACAATGCAATTCATTATCCCGGTAATTAAAATACGCATCGAATGTGTTCTTCATATTCATTTCTCAATTGACATAATTTTTAATTTTCGCACCTCATCACCGATTTTCATATCGATCTCTTCCCCTTCCTTCTTACCCAGAAGTTCCTGGGCAATTGGTGAACGGTAGGAAAGTATCTTTTTTTCAAAATCGGCATCCCATGGACCCAGAATTGTATACTGTTCTTCCGTAGTATCATCCAGATTTTTAACCTTCACCCTGGTTCCAACGTCTACTTTATCAGTTGAAACCGAATCCAGGTCCAGTATTTCTGCTTTTTTTATCTCATTTTCCAGCTTGTTGATGGACATCTTCAATATTGTCTGCTTTTCCATCAACGTATTATATTCAACGTTTTCCCGAACATCACCTGAAACATCAGAAACTTTAGCCAGCTCCTTTGTAAGGTTGGCAAGTTCTACACTTACCATATGATTAAGTTCTTCCTGCTTATGGTCAAATCCCTTACGTGTTACAATCAGTTTCTCAGTATCCACTGTCCAGTCTTCTTCTTCCTCTGATTTAGGCAGCGCCTGGAAATCAGGGTATTGGACAATAATATGATTATGAAATTTTTCCACCTGTGATTCTTCAACATACGGAACAACGGTAAACAGTTCATACACCCTGCGTATAAATGATACATCGTTGTTCTGAATGATGTCCCTGAGAACAGCCTCCTCGTTGTCGAAAAGGATATCAAGGGCCATGTTTTTCAACCTGTTCCCCCGGGTCTCGATCTTCTTCAATTCATTAAGCAACCTGAAATGTGTCAAAATAAGTTCCTGGCGGGAGTAGTCTAGCCAGTCATAGTCCCATGCCCTTGTGAGCAGGTTTTTTGATACCCATAAAAATATTTCAGGGTACTGCTTGGCCCCTGTAATTGACCTTTCAATGAACTGGTTTATAACACCAAATTCCTGCGCCCGTATCAGGTTGTTGATAATATACCGGTGAATCCGAACGGGTGTTTCGAAAAGAATATCATACACCGCCTGCGGCCAGTCTTCCCGTGATTCTTCTATAAGATTGACGAAGTCTTTTTTATAATCATATGAGCCTATTTTTCTTGAAATAGACGTGAGATCATCGTTATCCTTTATAAACTGAATTACATTTTTATACGCGGTATCAAGTTTCATTTTTTTAGCATCCGCGTACCGTGTAAAACTTTTTAGTATAAAATATGAAAGGATAAGCTTTGTTGATGACTCCCCTTTAAGATTATCCATGAAGTAATCAATAAAGAAATGTGCTATTGGTGCTCCTTCTTCTTCGTCAATATTATTCACGAATTCAAGTGCGGTGTCCAGCTTCTCGCTGAACGAATCTGCTTTTATGAAAGTGTCAAGAAGTTCATCCGCGAAGGTAATAGGTTTATCACGCATGAAAATCAGGTCTTTCTTAACAGGGGAAATTCCAAAAAGCGGATCCTTACGAATTTCAGTTCTTTTCTTGTTCCACCATTTTGACCAGCTTTTTTGACTGACATAATCAGGGATAAGCTCTTTCTTGATTTGCGCGAGGGTGATCTCACCACCATATGACCTGATCAATATCTCAAAGAAGCCCATGAAATCTTCTTTAAACATTTTTTTCATTTCATCAGGATCCTGGTTTTTCTGTACATACAGGTGATCGGGAGACAACGGGTTAAGAGCCTGCAATGCCATCTGTATTGACATTCGATGTTCCTGTTTCTCATCAAAATTAATAACAATGGAATCAGCATCAATATCTGATATATTCCCCACACCCCAGCTTCTGTGATAAGCGTAATTTCCCTTGTCAAAAATAATACTGTTTTCAAAGTCTTCAATGGCATGCTTCACAGGATGCCTGAAGTTATTCAGGTTAGACAGCTTGAGAAACTGTTCATATTGAGAATGATCACCATACTTTTTTTCGTATAACTTTACGAGATCCCTGCGTGCCGAATTGTCTTCAGGGGTATATTCAAGGATTTTTTTCAGAAGTTCAATTGATTGATCAGGATTTTCCTCATCCTTATACTTATGAAGCAGTGATTTCAAAAGGTTCGCAGCCAGTTCCTGCTGTCTTGACTCAACAAGCATGCGCTCAATTCTTTCAAAAAACTGTATATCCTCCCATGAAACCGCAACAAGCTTGTTCCACAGTTCTATTATTTCTCCATAATCTCCATTCTTTATAAACCCCTCAATTGACAGCTTCATGTACTGAATACTCTTTTCAGGGTCATCATCAATTATGGCGAAGGCAAGCTTCTTTGACACGTCTGCGTCAAACCGGTCAATTTTAAGCAGGTCTTCCCAAACCGGAATGGCTTCACGACTTCGTCCCAGTCTTTCCAGGCTTGTGGCAAGGGCTTTCAGCGCAACACTGTTCTCACCATATTCCAGTACCTTCTCAGCCATCACCTCCACAACAGCCCATTTATGGTAACGCATATACAGGTCTATAAGTTTACGGAGCTGTATCTTATCTTCCATCCTGTCAGTATGATACCCCAGCAATCCCATCAGGTACTGGGCGGTTACAGAATCAGGATGTTCTTCAAGATGCTTGTGGCATATCTCACGGGCATCCTGTACCATTCCCTGGCTTACTATATTATTAAACAGGTCATCCAGTATCCTGAACTTTGAAATACCAATATCCTTGGGGTCAAGCCTCCCCCATAATTCTTCCTTGAAAAGTGAGTTAAGCTTTTCTACCAATTTATCTTTATCCATTTGATACTCCTTTAGTCGGGTTAGAGCTAATTTATATACAAATATACCATTATGTATACTTATTTAGAAAAAAATATCCATCACTGAATATACATAACCCCCCAGCATCAACTCGATTCTTTTTGCAATCATGTTGTATAGCGAAAGGTGTATAAGTAGTGAGGGAAGAAAAAAATGCAGAATCGCTCAATTCAACATTTCAAAAACAATATACAAATAGCGGGACAAATATGCAAGTATTTTTGTTCTTTTTATACATCAAGGACCCATCGTTGATATCAATGGGTCCATGATTGTTGACAATATTTCAAGAGAAACTTACTGCTGTCCCTTATTATTCCCGCCTTCAAAGGCCTTGTGTAGATTCTGTCCGTCAAAGTTTACTTCAAATGTATCGGTAAGCACTTTTAACTGATCGAAAAAGAAATACACATCCTCAACTATGGCCTCCGGATCAGAACGGATCACGAATCGCATAATCTTGGTAACCTTGGTCTGCGGATATGAATTCACTTCCTGTGGGATATATTCTGGAACTTCTGCCTTCATCGGCCTCCAGCCAACAAAATTCAGCGACCCCATGGGCAGTATATGCACATCACCCTGAAAATCCTTCACCCATACCTCCAGTGTATAGGCATTTCCCCTGCCGTGTGCCCATATGGAAATAGCCTTGGCACGTCCCGGAAGCTGCAGGGCCCGTTCCTGAACCTCTTTTTGCAGACCTGAATCGAAGGTTGTAACTGCCTTAGTTGGATCGTCCCATCTTACTTCCGGTGGAGGGAGCAGGTGAACCGAGTTATTTCCCGGATATTTAAACCTGAAATGCATACCAAGGCATTGCTTGGCTTCCATCCCTTTTTTATCCGGCGACCACTTCTCTGGCTCCAGGGCCGAGGGGGCGCCGGTGATATATTTCATCTCAAGAACTGGTACTGGATTCTTCTTCGCGTCGGGATTTTTCTTGGGGTTCGATTCCAGTTTCCAGTCTTTCTGCTGTTCAAAATCTTCTACAACCCTGGCAATCAATTCCTTCTCGCTGATATCCTGGGGAACATTGGTCACAATCTTGGAGTGAACCTGTTGTGTTGCAGCCCCGGCAACGAGCACAACAGCTACCATGATTGCCAGTACGGAATGTGAACGTCTATGTTTCATAATAAAGCCTCCATTCTTTTCCTGCATGGCATGAATTTTACCAAGTATCCTTTATGGTTGTATCACCGGTAAATTCAGACAGGTCGGTGACTACCCTGAAATTATCAAGATAGAAATAGAACGTACCCGGGACTTCATAGATATCACTTTCGACAAAAAAGGATACGAAGTGCAGGTTCTTGTCCAGCATCGCATAACTGGCTGACTGCGGAAGCCAGCCCGGTATAATAACTGAAAGCTCCTTCCAGCCCCAGAAATCAAGTCTTCCTACTTTAATCTTATGAATCCTGCCCTTGTAATCTCTCAGCTTAACGAAAAGGGTATGACGGAACTTACGCCCCAGTGCCCATACCTTCATTTCTTTCGCTTTGCCGCGAATAATATATTCATTGGGAGGAAATACTTCGACCCTGTCAAATCCCCTGTCAAGAAAGTACGTCTTAACACCCAGTACATACTGATTTTCATGGGTAATACCGTTGTCATCAGTTATCGTATCAGGAAATTCGATGACATTCCCGTCTTCCCCCAGGGGCCTGGGTTTTCCTGGTATTTTACGAATCTTGGTTTCTCCAAGGGGGCACGTGGGAACGGCCCTCCAATCCTCACTGGCTTCAAAATCATTGAGCCAGTCTACTACCAGACCATCTTGCTTTTTCTTCTCCTGGGGCTGCGCTTCCTGCGCCTGCAACATTATATTGCCCTCACCGACAAGAAGAATAAGACCGCCAATGAGCAGCGACAATATAACAGTCTTGACCTCCCTTTTCATTGTCGACTCCTTTTACAGTTATTTTGCTGACAGAATAATCCGTTATTTAAGATAACATTCCTTTGCAATTGCATCCCCCAGTGGAGGTTTAATGTGATACTACGTTTCTACTATATTCGGACATTAAAGTAAAGAAATTTAATATAAAATGAAACAATCCGTTTTTCATTTTAAAAAATGATTTCATATAATGTCACAACTGTCAAGAAATTTATAAAAGCTTTATAGAAAGGTTGTACAATAAACATGACGGGACAACCGGGAAAAGAAGGTATGCCCCGTCATTATGTACCATTAAAATACCAGTGTTACCCCGCCCATGGCGAATGTTCTGTTGTCAGCGCTGTCCGGGAATGCATCCCCTGGAAGAAAGATAGCGTATCCGCCAAAGATGGAAAAATCGTATAGCACTTTCCATCTGAGTATCACATCTCCTCCATGACCTACAAACCGTTCAGGTTCTGATGCCTCACCGCTATTAATGACCCCTGCCGCCCGGTGTTTCATGTAATAGCTGTATTTCGCGGTCAGGGACAATCGTTGCAGCCACAGCTGATCCAGTTCTGAAAACGGGGTAAACGACCCTCCGCCGCGTATTACGTGCAGGTTTGCAAGCTGCGGCCTGAGTGCATATCCCCCCACATAGGTTCCAAAACCAAGAAAGCCCGAATCATTACCCCGCACATTTCCCCGGGGGTCCATGTAATTTGTCTTGTCATTATCCCCTGATCCGAAGGCGTACTGGATTATAATGGATGGGTTCAGCTGGTATGGCAGAAACCAGTTAACTCCCGCCTGCGCCGCGAAGGCCTGAATGTCTGATTCCTCGTTACCTGTAGTATAACTGGTGCCCATTTCATACACGCCTTCAGCGTAATAATCCAGCGAATCTGAAATGACCCCCTTTATACCCAGCCCATAATATTGTGACTGGTAACGGCTCTTGCTATCGCTCTCCTGATCACCCATATCCACCTGTGCCACACCAAGGGCGTATACCTCCTGGTTGCCGATACCCCGTGACAGGGTACCGCCTGCGAAGACCCGTTTTGCACCGTCAGAATAATCCCTGGTACTCAGGTTGTATGGATTGGTGTCCTCCTGGAACAAGCCGGTGTAGGCACCAAACAACTTAAGGTTCACTATGGATGAATACAGTTTAACCTCGGCCCCGTCGGCCCGGTCATTCATCACCAGCCCTGTTCCCACGAGAAAATATTTTCTTCCAAGAAACAGCTGCAGGGTGCTGTCATCACTTTTGAATCCAATATATCCCAGGTCAAGGTCCACTGAATTATCGTTCTCAATATCACGGTATTCCTGGTATAATTCAGCCAGGTATATATCTCTTCCCCTGACATACATGAATACGTTTTCTGAAAAAGCCATCTGCAGCCACAGCCGAACCTGGGTGAGGGACGTGGTCAGTGTAGTACCCTCTTCACGTTCGTCAAGAACCGTAGAGGTAACCCATCCCCCGTACTGGGGAATAAATGGCTGCACGGCGGGTTTCAGCATCTGCATGTCCTCGTCAACCTGGAATTCCGGGAAGAGTTCTTCACCCGGTGTGCCAACCTCTTCCTGCCCCCATGAGGAGCCGGCTATAAAGGTGAACACGAACAAAGTCAGAATATATAAAAACAACCGTTTCATTCTTCACCTCCCCCGGCCAGCACCGATACCTTGGACATGATCTCCACCAGTTCTCCCCCGCTTAAGAGGTTCCACTCACCCGCTTCATGGGTCATGATATTATTAGCCACACAGGCCCTGAAGGCATACCTGTTTGACGGTACAAGAAAATACATGAGTGAATCATTCAAATCAAGGTACCGTGCGATCATGCGGGCCAGTTGCCCCTGTCGTATTGGATCATTCTCTGTAAGTTTTTCATCTTTCACAATATTTCTTTTTTTAAGCGTGGCCACATTCGCGTCAAACCCGCGGTTACGTTCATCAAGGATCAGCACGAACATGCTCACTGCATCACCCGTATTAACCACCGGTTTATCGGCTACCTGGTTTATAAGGGCCACGTTGGCTGCTCCCTGGGCGAAAAGAATTGCCGGAAACAGGAGTATCACCAGTAATATCTGTACCTTCCTCATGTCCTCCCCCTAATTTATCCATTCGATTATCAGGTTAACCGAGGCCATCCCTTCAAGCTGCTGATCCAGCACATCCCCGGGATTCTGCGGTTCTGCGCCAAGGTCACCGCCGAAGTTAGCAAAAAAATCTTTCTCGGCATCAGTAAGGTTATCTGGATAGATGGGTATCCATGATTTATCCTGCAGCCACCATAACAACGGACGGGGGGCCCCTTTTCCCGCAGGGAGGTTGAACTTTCTGTTACCGGTCAGCCGGGTGAAAACACCCTTGTTGTTGCCGGCCCAGACCGTGCCGCTTGGCGCATGCACCAGCATTCCCGTTCTAACCCCGTAAAAGATATTTTCTTCGGTTCCCCTCACACTGGATGTGGCAACAGGCGTACTCACCTTGAACCTGGTTTTCAATTTACCAACACGCTTGATACGTGCATTTATTGACCCGTACTTGATACCCACATGCGTGTTAGATCCCTTTTTCGATATCTTGTGAGCGTATACTTTCATGGTGGTCAACTGTTTCACCCGCAGCATGCTTTTATCAACGGCCAGAACCGCACGAGAACCCGCACCGGTACTGATCAGTGTCCCGTCACCCAGTTTCTGCCCTTTTCGCAGGTCAAGCCATCTCCCCGATTTTTTATATGCCGCATCACCCTTAACTGAAATAACACGAATTTCCGCAAATGCCATGCTGGCTATACACAAAACAGCAATGACAACTCCTGTAATACTGATAAGGTGTTTCATGCCATCCTCCTTTTTTACACTTATTTTCCTTCCAGCAACATCAGTAGATCACTTTTAATCAGAAAACATACTGAAAATCTAACGCAGGAACAAATTTTTTTACATATATGATAAAGGTAGATACTATTTACGATGGGTGTTTGCCTATAGTAGTATTGTATGTTCTATTTGTAAAACAAAAAATATACTGAAAAAATTATATTGCAATTACCGGCATATTTTCTTTATATGCTATACAAATACTATTCTGGTTAAAAAAATATATGGACATCGCAAAAAAATATCAACACGAACAGGTCATTTCATTCGAGGTATTTCCTCCAAAAACAGAAAAGGGAATGCAGAATCTCATCTCGGCTCTTACTGACCTTAAAAAATACAACCCGGGTTTTATATCCGTCACCTACGGGGCTGGTGGATCCACCCGTGAGAAAACCCTTGAAATTGCCCTGATTATACAGGATCAGCTGAAAATGATGCCCCTTGTACATTTCACCTGCGTTGGTTCAGGGCGTGAAGAGATCCGTGAATACCTGGAACACGTTAAAAAACTGGGCATCAGAAATATTATGGCCCTCCGCGGTGATCCCCCATCGGGTGAAGTATCCTTTACACCACACCCTGATGGCTTTTCCTATGCCAATGAACTTGTGGAATACATTCATGAGATTGACGGTTTCACCATCGGAGTGGCGGGATATCCCGAGGGACATATCGAAGCTCCGGATATCCACACTGACATCGCCAACCTCAAAAAAAAGGTTGATGCCGGCTCTGATTATATTATTACCCAGCTCTTTTTCGACAACGATGATTTTTTCCGCTTCGTTGACAGGGCTCGGGCTGCGGGTATCGATGTTCCAATTGTTCCAGGAATAATGCCGGTTACTAATTTCAACCAGATAGAGAAAGTAACCCAGATGTGCGCGCCAAAAATACCCGGCACACTTACCCGTGCCCTTGAACAATGTGATTCACGGGATGACATGTGCCAGGCCGGTATCCAGTACACTATTGCCCAGTGCCGCCAGTTAAAAGAGCAGGGGGTACCGGGTTTTCATTTCTACACGCTGAACAGGTCCGGGGTTGTAAGTGCCATCCTGGATGCACTGTAACCCATTCTGACTAACATTCACTGTTGCATATACAGCCATTATCCTGTATATTAATATATACAAAAGGAGGCAATCATGGGTCACAGGCGCATACCGTTATATTTATACGCTGGTATATTACTCATAGTCTTTATGCAGGCATGCCTTATCTTCCAGGTTGACAGTATCACCAGGTGGGCAACGCCGGTACTCTGGACGGGACTTATCCTTGCGTTTGATGCCATACTGCGGGGAGCCCGGGGATATTCCTATCTTACCACCAGGGCAATCTTCCCCGTTGCCCTCATCTCGGTGATCAGCTGGTGGATGTTTGAATGGTTCAACATCTTTCTCTCTAACTGGCACTATATACACCTCACACAGCCCCTTTCACTTCGTTACCTGGGATATGCCTGGTCTTTTGCCACCATCATTCCCGGTGTCCTTTTAACCTACGGTATCATTCGAATTATAATGAAGGATATACACTGGAAACCATTGAAGGTCACCCGGGGGCTTCTGGTTACCCTCTTCGTTATGGGCTTTTTCTTTCTGGCCATACCAGTTATCCCCTTTTCCATGTATTTCAGCGGGAGGGCAGCCGACCCCGACCTCTTCTTCTGGCTTGAATGGGCACGCAATACTCACCTGGCAGAATATACCGCCGCATTCGTCTGGACAGGACTGGTGATGATACTGGAACCCCTGAATTACCTGCTTGGAGGACCTTCACTGCTCAGGTCTATGCAGAAAGGTAACTATACATCCCTGGTGGGCCTGGCCCTGGCAGGACTGGCCTGCGGCTATCTCTGGGAATTCTGGAATTTCTGGGCCCATACAAAGTGGTATTACACCGTTCCCATCCTGGGACATGTCAAGTTGTTTGAGATGCCTATACTTGGATACGGCGGGTTTATAACATTCGCGTGGGAACTATACGCACTTGTATCATTGCTGTACCCCAAAGCAATCCTCATAGTTGAGGGGCCTGAACAATAAAATTCCGGGGGACAAAATGAGCACCATCATTGTAACCGGTCACAAGAATCCTGATACCGATTCTGTGTGTTCGGCATACGGCTATGCCAGCCTTAAAAACACACTTGACGATAAAAACAGTTATCTGGCTGCCAGGTGCGGCCATCTTAACCGGCAGACGAAATATATCTTTGAACGTCTTGGAATAACTCCACCTGAATTCGTCAGGGATATCTACCCCAGGGTTAGTGACGCAATGACCCAGTCTGTTATCTCGGTACATGAGAACGAACCCGTATTCAAGGTATTGCAATACATAGAAGAGATGCGCATACGCCTGGTACCGGTTATCAGCGATAACAATATTTTCAGGGGAATCGTCAGTCTCTACGAGCTTACCGTCACCGAACTGCTGGGCTCTGAGGACATAACCAAAAAACCGGAATACCTTATCCGCCCAGAAAACTTTCCCGGAGTAGTTCCCGGACACTTTCTTAACCGCGGCACCTCAGAAGAATTCAGGGCCGAGATCATTATCGGGGCCATGCATTTTGAACGTTCCATTGAGCTGATGAAACAGCTGAAGCCAGAAAAATCAATCCTGGTTGTGGGCAACCGTACAGGCATTATCCAGTTTGCCATTGAAAAGCAGTTTCCCGCCATAATAATCACCGGGGTAACACACAAAAACGAAATCGAGGCCGATTTTACCGGCTACAATGGGTCGGTATACCTTTCACAGGTAGACACCGCCGATACACACCGGCGCCTTAACCTGAGCATCCCGGTGAAATCAATTATGACAACGGATCTCCCCTCGGTAACAAAAAATGATTATCTTGACTATGCCCGCGAGATGCTGATGCAGGTTGACTACAAGGGACTGCCGGTGCTGGACGGGGAAAAGCTGGTGGGTATCATCACCAGGTCTGACATCATACAGCGAAAGTCCCGCAAACTTATTCTCACCGACCACAACGAAATGTCGCAGGCCATCGATGGAGCTGAAAGCGCCGAGATCGTTGAGATTATCGATCATCATCGCCTGGGCACCATACGCACCCGTACCCCCATTTACGTGTACGCCAAACCGGTGGGAAGCACCTGCACACTGGTATACCAGCTTTACCGGTTCAATGAACAGAACATTCCCCCGTCAATTGCCGGCCTGCTCATGTCAGGTATCCTCTCAGATACCGCCATACTTAAATCACCAACCACAACGGGGGAGGACGTTGCCGCTATCAGTGAACTTTCCGAGATTGCCGGAATAGATTACCAACAGCTGGGCTATGATATGTTCTCTGCCACCGACTCACTTAAAACCATGGACCCGCAGAAAGTGGTGGCATCTGACTTCAAGGAATATGCCGAGTTCGGCATTAAAGTGGGAATCGGGCAGGTAGAGGTGGTTACCCTGTCCGACCTTGAGGAAGTTCGTGACGGTCTTTTTCACGCCCTTGAAGAAATCCGCCGAGACAGGCAACTCGACTGGACCATGCTGATGGTAACCAATATTTTGAAAGAAGACAGCATACTTCTCACAACCCACATGCAAAGGGCGGAAAAAAAGCTGAGTTACCCGCAAATTGAAAAGAACATCTTCGACCTTCCCGGCGTACTTTCACGAAAAAAACAGCTGCTGCCTGAAATTCTTCGTGTATTGGAAGAAATGAACAGGGAACGGGCATAAAATAATTTTCAGCTTACCGCTGCAATTCATATTCCACCACGGCCTTTAAAAATTCTTTCGGGGGAACACCCACCATCCTGGAACCGTTGATAAACAGGGTGGGAGTAGAGTTGATTGACAACCCGGCAGCAGTCATTGCGTCCCTGCGGATACGCCTTTTTGTCCCCCCCCTTTCTGCATCGCTTTCAAGTTTCTGTGCCATCTCCCTGGATATTCCCATGGCCCTGTATATTTCATCATAGCCTGCAAGAGACCCGTACATTTCTTCCATTTTATGATGACTGGTATAATGGGCAAGCAGTACGTCCTTGAATTTACCCGCTGCAGCGGCCGCCTGCAGTGTAGCCGAAACCCTGCATGAGCCCTGGTACATTGTTACTTTCACATCGGGATTACATTCCTTATCAAGGGGATAATGGTAATACCGAAACACCACCTGGTCACCGAAGAGGGACAACAGGTATCGCTCAACCCTGAAAAACTGGTAACATGCCGAACAAAGAAAATCTGTGAACACCACCACTTCAACCTTCGCGCCGGGATTTCCAATAACCAGGCTGCTTTGCGGCAGGTCCAGTTTTTCACGGGGGGTTTCTTTGTACTGCTTCATGTACGACTCTATAACCCGGTGGGGAGGTACCTCATCTCCATAGTATTCCACCAGCAGCAACGAGGTGACAGAACCCAGAAGGAGGATACTGACTGAGAACAAGATGAGCATACCCCCCGCGAACCGCAGGTACCGCCTGGTGAGAATATCACCAACATCCCGCAGAAATTTTTTTAGTATACCTGTATACGCCGTTCCTTCAGCCCTGAGCCACAAAAAGAAGATAACCAGAAGTGCAGCGTTCACCACGTAGGTTGCCACGCACAGTTCACACACAGCCCCCATGCTGGCCATCACCCCTGCCAGGAACACGTCAACCAGCAATGCAAAAAGGGTCACCATCATCATAATCCTGGCTGTTCGCTGCTGCCATTCCCGGTCAGCAAGCATCCCCAGAAGAGTAACCAGGAAAATCCATACAAAAAAGACCCCTCCCAGCGCGGCCAGCGGCACACCTGCGATGTTCGAATATTTGCTTGCAGTCACCTCCAGGCATGTGCTCTGCCAGCCGTTGCCGCACACGGTTTGATTGATCAATGCCGGGTCGTTGAACTGCTCGATCAGCAGCAGCAGGGAAAGTAATAACCCGGCAAGGGAAAGCAGCATGACAATGACAGCATAACGTTTCATTTTTAACCCAACACTTTTATAAATTTTTATGTTACGCGTAATTTGTGTTTGAATTTTTTTCTCATTTAATTCATCATATTTACCATATCGGTTCAACAATTATTTACCATGATGGAGGATCATCCATGAAAAAATACTCATGTTGCATTCTTGCCCTGCTTTTCCTGGCAGCGTCAGTTACCCCCGTTATTTCCAAGTGCATGTACGGCAGGGACTGGGAGAAGAACGGGAAGAAAATTGTTGTATGCGTGCAGGGCGACAGCTTCGCCGATAGAAAAAGGGGAAAAGAAGTATGTGAAAAAGTCAAGGGAAGCAGCTGTGACACACCAAGCACTTTTTCATCATCATGCGGAAACGGCACATGCTACGATGCTGACGGAAAAAATCACTATTCACTTTCAGGCTATTGATTTGTTTTTTTAAAGAACAGGTATCGTATTGTCAAAAGCCCTCCCGTAGAAAAAGGAGGGCTTTTTTTACTTGCACTCTAAAGATTCACCTGCTTCACTGTAGAAGAAATATCTTAACAGGAGCACTTGTTATGAGGCTGAAAAAGCTATCCTTCGTGTTTGCAATTTTGGTGTTACTTACTTCCGGACTTTTTACCACATGTGCCACTACCCCCCATTACCAGCTGTCCAGGTTTATTGACCCGGTAACATGCGGGGGTTGCCACGATGCTATTTATCAGCAATGGCAGAATTCCATGCATAACCTGGCCCAGAAAGATCCGGTATACCTGGAATTCGCCCGCTACTATCTGAAACAACTCAAAGATGAAGCCAGTACAGATCCGGATGAACTGGCAGAAGCCGAAATATGCGTGAAGTGCCACGTTCCTGTTGGATATCTCAGCGGTTTCCCGAAAACGGTGACACAGGAGCTTGAAGAAGAAGACCGCCTTCCCGATATCGCCAGGGAAGGAATTCAATGTGATTATTGTCATTCCATCATCGGTGCCCGAAAACTCTATAACGCCCAGTTCAAATACGACCCGGGCAACGGTGAGACCGATCCCGGTATCAAGCGTGGTCCCTTCAAGGATTCAGAGTCAAGTTACCACCAGTCAGCATACTCGAAATTTCATACTGAATCAAAGATTTGCGGCACCTGCCATGACGTCCGTCATGTAAAATTCGGTACAAAACTTGAAACAACCTACGAAGAGTGGCTTGCAAGCCCTTATAACACCGGCAACCCGGATACACACGTGCCATGCCAGGGATGCCATATGTACCATCGTCCGGATGTTCCCGCCACCGGATCAACCCCCCGTCCCAAAAATCCCGGCACAGCCGCATTCGGGGCGCCTGAGAGGGAGCATATTTTCACCCATTATTTCGTGGGGGGTAACAGCGTTATCCCTGCCAGTTTCGGTGACGACGAAAAATCCGCCATGGCGGTATCACGACTGCAGAACGCGGCCAGGCTGGAACTTGATACCACTGACATTAAAAACAATTTTTTCATCATTAAAATCACCAATAACGGTGCAGGACACAAGCTGCCCACCGGGCTTACCGACGTTCGCCAGATGTGGCTTGAAGTTATAGTCACCACCGAAAAAGGTAAGGTAGTCTATGCGAGCGGTAAGGCTGACCCCAGGGGATACCTTCCCGAAAATACCATCTTGTATCACACGGTATTCGGTGACGGCAAGGGAAATGCCATTCAAAACATAGCAAAAGCCAGGGAAATACTGATTGATAAAAGAATAAAACCAGGTGAAACCGCCGTTGAAAAGATTATCCTGCCTGAGGGCACCTCTGGGAAGCTAACTATTTCAGCCAGGCTTTTATACCGCATTGCTTCACAGAAAAGCGTTGACATGGTAATGAAAGAAAAGCGTATCAAGCTTCCCGTTATAGAAATGGAAGCAGAAAAAATAAGCGTTTCCCTGTAGAGTTCTATCAAGCTATGGTGAAACAAACATACCAGGTAACCGCTGATACTATTGGAAAGCGATTCGGGAACGTTATTCTCTTTCGCAATATACACTTTTCCCTGGTAACCGGCCAGTCCATGGCCATTACCGGTCCCAACGGTTCCGGGAAATCAACCCTGCTTTCTATCACGGCCAGGCTTGCAACTCCCGACAGGGGTGAAGTGGTGTACCTGCGTGATCAGAAAAAAATCGGCCGCCGGGAACTTTTCTCACATATGGGGATGGTATCACCGGGGGTTATGCCCTACCGTGAACTGACAGCACTTGAGAACATCCGTTTTGCCTTCAACACATTCACACCGGCTGAAGATCATATTCATGACAGGATGGAAGTTCTCGGCCTTTATTCTCACAGGCATAAACCGGTAGCCCTGTATTCAACCGGCATGCTGCAGCGGCTGAAACTCCTGATTGCCACCCTTGGCAAACCGGGTATACTCTTCCTTGATGAACCGGGATCAAACCTGGATACAACCGGGAAGGACATCATATACACCTATCTTAACCAGGTACGCCCGGATATCATACTGTGTGTGGCCACCAACGAATCCACTGAAGCAGAACTGTGTGAAAGGAGCATCCATCTTGGTACAGACCATTCTTAGCAGCATACGTAAAGATTTCCGGGTGGAATTTCGAGGCCGCTATGCAATAAATGTGTCCGTGGCTTTCGCCTTCATTACCACGCTTTCCATCAGTTTTGCCACGGGTGGAACCGCCATCAGGCCGGCCATACAGGCAATATTTCTCTGGGTAATCCTGTTTTTTTCAGCCATGAATTCACTGTCACATGTATTCACCCGTGAAGAAGAAGAATCCACTGCACTGTTTCTCAGGCTCCATTCATTCGCCGAAACAGTATTCCTTTCCAAGCTTCTGTATAACATGGCGGTATTCATGTTCCTTGAAATTTTAATTGTGCCCCTCTGCATTTTCTTTTTCTCAATCACGGTTATTCATCCATTACAATTTTGTATCACAATGCTTGCGGGAGGAATTGCCATCACATCGGCAACCACCATCATTGCCGCCATCGTATCCCAGTCGGGGGGCCGGGGTTCTCTTTTTACTATCCTTTCCTTTCCCGTCACACTTCCCGTATTATGGGTAACCATCGATGCCACCACCAGGAATATAACCAGTGGACTGGTTTTCTCGTGGAACAGCGTGCTTTTTCTTACAGCTTTTTCCATGGCATTGCTGATAGTTTCATACCTGCTGTTTCCCGTTATATGGGATGAAGGATAGCATAATTTTTTCATATTTTTAGCTTTACAGAAAATACTGTAACCAAATAAGCTTACCCACTATCAAAGTAATATCAAATAAGAATACCTTAGAAAAACAGGTTCTATATATGGTATATACATTACTAATGAGCATTTTCTACGTTCTGATGCCCGCATCAATACTGCTGGCCTTTCTCTGGGCGCCTCCCGCAGAATTTCTCGGTGAAACCAGCCGAATACTGTATTTTCACGTACCGGTGGCATGGGTAACGGTGCTTGCCTTCGTGATGTCAGGTATCTCATCTCTTCTGTACCTGTGGGACCGCAACAGGAAGTTTTTCACCCTGGAACTGAAGGCCTACCATGCCGCCCGCATGGGCCTGGTGTTCTGCGTGATTACTGTTATAACCGGTTCAATGTGGGCAAAGGCCAGCTGGGGCAGCTACTGGAACTGGGATCCCCGGCAAACCTCCATAATGGTGCTTTTCCTGATATATGTTGCCTATTTCAGCCTCTACTCCGCCATGCGGAACAACTCCAGGCGGGACGTTCTTGCCTCCGCCTACCTTGTTTTCGCCATGGTGACCGTACCATTCCTGGTATTTGTAATTCCACGGATATACCCGTCCCTGCATCCGGATCCCATTATCAACGCCCGGCGCAAGATCAATATGGATCCATCCATGCAGCTCACATTGATATTCTCAATGATATCATTTACACTGTTCTTTCTATATCTTTATACACTGCAGCTGCGGGCTGCCATATTGCAGAGAAAAATCGAGGAGCGGCATCATGAAAAATTATAGGTTTCTGATAATCCCGGCACTGCTGGCATTAATTTTCCTTCTTTCTCCGGTAACGGCAACAGTACCTTCCCATGATACCCCATCTGTAACATCCGGGATGGAAATGGATTCTCCTGAATTGGATGGTAATGCGGCATCACAGGAAAGCGCACTGTACACCGTGCTGGCTGTGGTAATGGTTATATGGCTTGGTATTGCAGGTTACGTGTTCTCTCTTCACATGACCATATCAAGACTGGAGAAAAAATTCGATGAAAGCTAAACATATTCTGCTCACCGTACTCATTCTTTTTTTCGGGGGTGTTGCATTTTATTCGATGAGTGATATGATGACCCCCTACGTATCATTTGACCAGGCCAGGAATTCTGGCCAGTACGTACAGGTAATCGGGTCACTGGTGAAATCCAAACCGGTGCAGCACGATGAAGGATCATTTTCGTTTTTTATGGAAGATGAACAGGGCAGCAGGTTAAATGTTGTACATACCGGCACCAAGCCCTTGAATTTCGACCACGCAACACAGGTGGTTGCACTGGGCAATTATAACAGCGGCACACAGACATTTGACGCGGACCGCCTGCTGGTCAAGTGCCCGTCAAAATATACCAGGGAGAATAAATGATGAATATTGGAACACTGCTGATACTGCTATCACTTGGAATATCCGTACTCACCCTGATTTTTCTTGCCAGGGGTGCCGGTGGAAATCGCATGGCCATGGTTACTTCTCACCGCCTTTTCTATCTATCCGGGTCATTTCTTTCCTTCTCGGCTATCATGCTGTTTGCTGCATTTCTCACCAACAGCTTTCAGTACCAGTACGTATTCAACTATTCATCTAAAGACCTCCACATTCTCTATAAGATCGCCGCTTTCTGGGGTGGCCAGGAGGGTTCGTTTCTTCTCTGGGCATGGCTTCTTTCCTTCATCGGGGTGATCATAATACGCATGCGTGACCGTTACGAAAACATATTACTTTTTGTAATTACCA
>CAZVRB010000065.1:0-20379 GCA_964629365.1 uncultured Leptospiraceae bacterium | reverse complement strand
ATAGAATCATTGTCAATTTAAAATTATCAAGAGATATATTGTTTTCCAAAGAAATGTTACTGATCAGCAGTAACATCAGTCAGATATGTTGCACATTTATTTTTTATATAGTATCGGCTGAATGAATAATACGGGGACTTACAATATTAAAATAATCATCCATTGGCAGCTTGATCAATTCGATGTGAGATCCTGCATTGAATACTATTTCCCTGTCCCGGGAAAGCGCATCTGAGATGTATACGTCCATTCCGTAAATATTTCCAAAAGGGGGGATGGCACCGGGCTCACATCCGGGAAATGAAGACATAAAATTCTTTTCATCAGAAAGTGAGACTTTTGATGCGTCTAGTTCTTTCTTAAAGTTCGGAAAATTCAGTTTTTCATTTGCGGCAAGAACCACCATGGATAAAACACCATCAATTTTAACAAGTACTGTTTTTGCAAGATCCTTTCCCGAAACATGAGCACTTTCAGCTTTTTCCTGTGCTGTATATGCAGGATCATGGAGTATTGTAATATATTTAATATTATTCTCTTCAAGCAAATTCTTCAACTTTGTAGCAGGCATATACTAACCTCCCAAAAATGGATGTTTTTAACCATACCCTAATTGATGGATAATAATGTCACTGTTTAAGATAATGAGCAGATATTAAAATGTCCACTATGTAGTTATTTTTATTTCAGGGGGGGATAATAAGTGTTTTTTTACAGTGCAGAGCCCTGCAGCTTTCACTACTGCTTTTTTATATTTACCTGGAAAGTCTTCAGGGAGATCGATTTTTACATGAATATTTTTCAGCATTCCAGAAATATCGTCTTCTTCAGTAGATAATTTCATTGTAATGTGTTCATAGTCGATACTTCTTTCTTCACAAAATCTCTGTACATAGATGCCCGCACAAGTACCCAGGGAAACAAGAAAAAGATCAAATGGTGAAAAATTTTTTCATGTTCATTTGTCTACACCATCAATCCCTGAATAGCATCAGGTATTGTGTTATATTATAATTCTGAGAGAGCAGTTTCTCAATCAGTACCATCTTCTCATACATCCCCATTTCTTCTACCTGGTGCTTAAAGGATTGTCCTGCCCTGTCATCAAGCTGTACAATCTCGTCTACCGTCTGTTGTACAACCGATTTTAATGTACGGGAAGACCACGAAGTGCCGAATATTTCGGGAATGTATTCAAAAATCTGTTCTATATACGACTCAAGAGACATGCCGGACGCATCATTACGCAGCATATCATGAATAAACTGGTAAAAGGTCTTAGCGGAACCTGTCTCCATGACATCTTCATTTCCGTGAAACACAGTAGAACCGTCACTGGAAATACTATATGAACATGGAAATTCATCCTTATCAAGTTCAGCATGGGGAGTGAACATCATTATATTCCTTAACAGTGGTATTTCACGAAGAACTGTTCTTCGACTTCCTTCCTCGTCAGAAATAACACTGGAGTCACCATACTGAAGCGGCTTCATAATTCTCATATTTTGCATTATGCGAAACTCTTTTCTCGAGTAGACCATTGGGACACAATACAAGGTATTAAAAAGTTTAGAAAGCCTGAACATTGCATTATGATGCTCAAATGAAGCAGAGGAAAAATTAAAATGTGGCGTAAAGAAAAATACACCGTCATTATTATAATTTTCCTGTTTTTCATGAACATTAAGAATATTGCTATGACTTTTTGAAGGTATAAAACTGGTAGATCTGCAAACAAGAAAGAATGGAATAATTTTTTTTACAGACAGTGACCCGGACCTGCTTTCAATATTAAGACTGGATACCCTTCCTATTTCACATTTTCTATTTGGATAATACGCCCTGTTTATATATAGCTCCAACGAGCTTATAAATTCCTGTTCTGTAATATCACTGACAATATACGAAACCTGGCTTTCACTCATTCCCGAACTCCTTTTAGATTAAATTCTTGATTACTTCTGTCATCATATAAAACATACACCGTTATCTTCTGCATAATATGTTGACAAATTATAGTTGCTCACATTGCATATATGCAACAACTTTATTAATACGATTCAGATACATAACAAACGATTGGAAATAGTTTTTATGAGTTCCCTGTCAGAACCAGTTATTCATTATGAAGACAATCATCTCATTGTTGTTGAAAAACCTGCCGGCATGCTAACCCAGGCAGATGCCTCAGGTGACATTTCCCTGATGGATATCGTAAAGGAATATATTAAAGAACAATATAATAAACCAGGTAAAGTCTTCCTGGGAATGGTGCATCGTCTTGATAAACCGGTATCCGGTATTATCATGTTTGCCAAAACCTCAAAAGCTGCCAGTAGACTATCAAAATCAATTTCATCACGGGAAGTCATAAAGCTCTACCTGGCCCTCGTTAAATTTTCCACTACGAACGATCAAAGTATTAACAACAACGGCCGGTGGACATCACTCCACCATTACCTGTTAAGAAAGGGCGACGTGTCTTTAATACTTGACAGGCCGGGAAATTCAACCAGGGAGGCATCACTGAGCTTCAAAACATTGAAATGTAATAGTGATTACGCATTATTACTTGTCAATCTTCATACCGGCAGAAAGCATCAGATTCGCGCGCAGCTGGCACATGCTGGTTTACCAATTGTAAACGATACGAAATACGGAGCACTCAGCGATGATCCATCCATTCAAATCGGACTACACGCCTGTTTTCTCAGCATTAATCATCCGACACTTAAGGTACCTGTTGATTTTTTTTCAAGTCCCCCTGATTTCTTTACGAAAAGGATTGGTACCCGTTCGCTATACAAACTTATTAATGACAACGCTGATGAACTGAGATATATTTAAGGAAAGTTATTTCTTCCGGCGTAATATAAAGATATCGTTGACATGATCTTGCATTTTGTATATTTTTAAACAAAGTTACCCGCATAGGCGCAATTATACTCTTATTCGACACGGAACAACCAGGAGGAAGCAATGAGTTTTTTCAACGAGGCTAGAGATTCAATTATGAAATACAGTGAAAAATTCGTCAATAAAACAGAAGAATACGCAAAAATTGGCAAACTTACAATGGATATAAAAAAAATGGAAAACTCCATTGAAAAAGCCTATACCGAACTGGGAAAAACCGTCTTTGAGAAGATCTCTATGGGAGAGTCTGAAATCAAGGCTGACGAGGAGAGCATAAATCGTCATGTGAACGATGTGCACGCCTACAACAAGACAATCGACGACAAACGGAAAGAAATAGAAGAGATAAAAAAACAATACAGGGAAACGGAGGAGAAACAAGGTCAACAGCAACCCCATTCCGAAAACAAGTCAACTTCATCCGACAATTAATCTGCCAGTGAAATTGACAAAACTTCAAAATAATAAAAAGAGAAAATAAGAACATAAATGCCAATATCATCAAAACGTATAATAGAATATATTAATTCCCGCAAGGGAGGATTCACAATACATCACATTGTGAAAGAGCTTATCGAATCAACAGATCCTGTTTCAAAGAAAAGAACGAAAAAGAAAAAGGAATCCAATTCGAAAAAAAATAATAAAAAAAGTATTACCAGGATAGAAGAAACAGTACAGGCGCTTCATTCTGCCGGTCTTATCACAAAGGAAAAGAAAAGATATCAAAAAGCAGACAGCTTTTACGCACAGGGTTCGCTGCAGGTTACCGGCAGGGGGGACGGCAAGCTTGTAACGGATGACGGTCTTGATATCCATATTAATAAAGAAAATACAGGTAACGCGCATAACCGTGACAAGGTCAGGGTTCAGGTATATGATTTCAGACGTGGATATCTTTACGGTCGTGTAACCGGGATAATCTCAAGGAAAAAAGAGAGATATGTTGCAAGGCTTATTCGGAAAACAAAAGGTGCATGCATATTTGAACTTCTTGATATGCCCGGAAATGTAGAAGCAGCCACCGAGCGAAGTCAACAAGAACCTGATAATAATACATCTGCAATAATTCGACTGACTGGCAGAACTCACGCTAACCTCCCCCATTGTGAAGTTGAGTCAACTTTTCCGGAGGAGACACCTCTACTTGATGTAACCAGGATTATACTGAAACACTCTCTTCCCGAACCACATGGTAAGTACAGGGAACTTCAGAACATAGAAAGTTCTGTTCCTTCGTCCGAATACAAAAACAGAAAAAATTACCGGAATCTTTTTACAGTCACCATTGATGATGAATCAGCAAAAGATTTTGATGATGCAATTTCCATAGAAAAACAACTTAACAGCACTAAACTCTATATTCATATTGCCGATGTTTCTGCCTATGTGAATCCAGGAACCAAACTGGACATGGAGGCATATAAACGTGGTACAAGTTTTTATCTTGGCGATACAGTAATACCAATGTTCCCAGAAAAGA
Organism: uncultured Leptospiraceae bacterium; assembly: GCA_964629365.1. Lineage (GTDB taxonomy): Bacteria > Spirochaetota > UBA4802 > UBA4802 > UB4802 > M55B154. Next base: position 15,977 of record CAZVRB010000065.1, on the reverse strand, counting down.
TTTCCAATGACCTGTGCTCTCTCAGGGAAGGTGTCGATCGCTTGACAATGAGTGTAGAGATGACTTTTGACAAGAAAGGTAACATCAAATCTTATAGTTGTCACAGGGGTATTATCAATGTAAATCACCGCCTGACGTATAAAAACAGCAGCGAACTTCTAAAATCAAAAAAACGCAGCAAGCTTACTAAAAGTTTACATCTCATGAAAGAATTGTCTGATACATTGAAAGAAAAAAGAATGACACAGGGCAGAGTTGACTTAATGCTTTCAGATTCAGAGATGGTTTTTGAAGAAGGGGTGCTGACTGATATAACATTTGCCAAAAGACTCCCAAGTCACTTGATCATTGAAGAATTTATGCTCAGTGCCAACGAAGCGGTTTCAAGGTTTCTGAGAGAACATGACATACCCACATTATACAGGATACATGAACCTATCAGTGATGAAAAGCTTACGGCCCTGACCCAGTTTTTAAAAGGACTGAATATACCCTTGAAGAAAACAGATAACGTTGGTATCGCCCTGCAGAAAATCGTTGACAGTGTACAGGAACGGGAATACCAGCAGGTTGTCAATTTCGTAATATTGAAATCCTTCATGCAGGCATACTACGGCATACATCCTCTTGGGCACTTCGGTCTTGGTTTCAAGGATTATACCCACTTCACGTCACCAATAAGAAGATATCCAGACCTGGTTGTGCATCGTTGTCTCAAGAGTGTTCTTGACAGGGTTGCACCGCCATATACAAAAGAACAACTTGTTAAAATGGGTGAAAAGACATCCCAGCAGGAACGACTTGCCCAGAGTGCTGAGCGCGATCTCATCAAGTTAAAAACATGCAGAATAATGGCACCACTGGTTGGTCAAAAATTTGAAGCTGTTGTCAGTGGTGTAGTAAAGAGCGGTTTCTTTGTCACATTAAAAGAAAAACCTGCCGAGGGTATGGTACCTTTGAGAACATTAACAGATGATTTTTACCTTGTCAATGAAGATGATTTTACCGTGATCGGCAAACGACTTGGCAGAAGATTCCGCCTGGGAGACCATGTCACCGTAAGATTAACCAGTGTAGATATCACAACCATGAGAATGGATTTTGAAGTATTATAAAGGAGTTCCTGATGCTTACAATTACCGCACATACAAAAACTATTGATGCCAGTCCTGATAATACAGTTGCAATTTTTACCACGGAAGAAGACCTGAAAAACGGCACTTTTACAATTCCGGAAAACATTTCCAACATTATCAACGATATAAATCTTGACGGTTTCAGGGGTAAAAAGGGTACGTCTCTTTTTGTCCCCCTTAAAAAAAGCCCCATAATTATTATTATCGGTCTTGGTAAAAAGAAAGATATTACCATCGAAGGTTTACGAAATGCCGGGGCAAAGGTTACCCATGAATGCAGGGTACATAGAATTCACACGGTACATATTATTCCACCAGTGATTTCAGATTTTGAACAGGTTTCCGTTGAATACGCGATTGCCGAAGGGGTCTATCTTTCCAACTATGATTTCGACATATATAAAACGAAGAAAGAAGACGCACCAGGTCTTTTAAAAAAGGTTATTATTCATTCCGATGACAAGAAGGCCAGTACAAAAGCGTTGAATGACCTTGCAATAATCAGTGAGAATGTTCTGCAATGCCGCAACATGATAAATGACACCAGTGATAGAACCACACCTGATCATATAGCCAGGTACGCGAAAAAGCTTTCTGCAATCAAGGGTGTATCATGCAAAGTATATGGCGGAAAGGACATCGAAAAGATGGGTATGGGGCTCTTTATGGCTGTCAGCCGGGGTAGCAGCAACCCGCCTAAGCTTGTTGTGCTGAAATACAGGGGAAACACCAGATCAGAAAAATGGGCTGCTATAATCGGAAAGGGGATCACCTTTGATTCAGGTGGTATCAATCTGAAACCAAGTAAAAGTATTGAAGACATGAGAATGGACATGGCCGGAGCCGCCGGATGCATGTACACGTTAAAATCAGTTGCAGAACTTGGAATTAAGAAAAATCTTATTGCCGTGCTTCCATTATGTGAGAACATGGTATCAGGGAACTCTTACAAGCCGGGTGATGTATTCAAGGCTTACAATGGGAAAACCGTTGAAATCGGGAATACTGACGCAGAAGGTCGTCTCATCCTTGCTGACGCACTGGCATTTACCGAGGACAGGTTGAAACCATCATTGATGGTTGATATGGCAACTCTTACCGGGGCATGCCTTATCAGTTTCGGTGAAATAGTTGCCGGTTTGTTGACAGAGAATGATAGGATTGCTGATGCACTTTTCAATTCCGGTGAACGTTCGGGGGACCGCCTGTGGAGACTCCCTCTTTATGAAGATTACGCTGAAGATATAAAATCTGATATAGCTGATATCAACAATATTTCTTCATCACGACATGCGGGTACCATAATTGGCGCAACATTTTTAAAAAACTTTGTGAAGAAAACCCCATGGGCACATATCGACATTGCTGGTACAGCATGGATATCGAAAAAGAGAGGCTACCGGAACAAATACGCCACAGGGTATGGCATACGTCTTTTATGTGATTTCATTAAAAATGTTGATTTTTAGATCACTATTTAATATTTTACTCTTACCCATATTACAACATAGTTAATAAATATTTAAGGGGTGTATATATGCGATTTTCACCACAAGAATTAATTGATGTAGCCATTGGTATAGAAGAGACTGGATATTACTTTTACAGCAAGTTTCGTGAAAAGATGGAAGACAAGGCATTCAAGGAAATTTTCGGGTTTTTAGCCGAAGAAGAGTTACGACATAAGGACATTTTTCAACGCATGCTGTCAAATATACCTGATAAATCCGGTTACTTCACAGAAGAATATTACTCGTATCTACGTGCCCTGGGCAATTCAAGGGTATTTAGAAACAAGAATGACATAGACAAAATACTTCCAAAAATTGACACTTTCGAGGAGATCATCAGGCTTGGCCTGGATGCTGAAAGGGATTCAATACTCTGGTACACCGAATTACGTGAGATGTACCAGGATGATCCTGATTCAGTTACTATTCTGAACAACCTCATAAACGAAGAACGCCGACATGTAGTAACCCTTCTTGAATTAAAAGAAAAATTCGAATCCCAGTAATCAATCCTTTCAATCAAACACATAAGTGGATATCATTTACAGGTGCATCCGGAGATGTACCTGTAATAATTATTTTTCCTCTTTTAATTATTGACATCAAAAGGCCCTGTTGATACACGTTAAATGTTATTACAACATAAAAACGAATAGTGTTTATGTTGTAACCAATCCCATTAAAAAAAATAAAATATCTTACTCAAAGTTCAGGAGGGTCTTATGTCTGGAGAATACCAGAAAACCTATGAGGCATCAATCAACAATCCCGATAAGTTCTGGGATGAAGCAGCCAGTCAGATTCAATGGTTTAAGCCATATGACAGTGTATTGGATGACACTTCGAAACCATTTTACAAATGGTTTACTGGCGGGAAGATGAACACCTGCTATAACGCGCTGGATTACCATGTTGAGAACGGCAGGGCAGATCAAACTGCACTAATTTATGACAGCCCTGTTACCGGTACTCAGAAAAAGTACACCTACGCGGAATTGCGTGACAACGTCGCACTCTTTGCCGGTGCACTTAAAAATAATGGTGTAACAAAGGGAGACACGGTAATTATCTACATGCCTATGATACCCGAAGCGGCCATTGCCATGCTGGCATGTGCCCGTCTTGGTGCAGTTCATTCGGTAGTATTCGGCGGATTTGCATCAAACGAGCTTGCCATACGAATTGATGACGCGAAACCAAAACTGATGATTTCCGCATCCTGTGGCATTGAAGGAAAAAAAGTAATAGAGTACAAGCCTTTGCTTGATCGTGCATTTAATATCGCCACTCACAAACCAGAAAAAATTATAATATTTCAGCGTGAACAGGCCACCGCAACACTTAATGAAGGGCGGGACCTGGACTGGAATGACGCGGTGAACAACGCCCAACCCGCAGAATGCGAACATGTTGATGCTACAGATCCCTTGTACATTCTATATACCTCGGGAACAACGGGTATGCCAAAGGGAGTAGTTCGAGATAACGGAGGTCACGCGGTTGCCCTGAAATGGAGCATGCAGTACATTTACGGTGTTAACCCCGGAGACGTGTTCTGGGCCGCGTCAGATGTTGGATGGGTTGTCGGCCATTCTTACATAGTATACGCACCACTGCTTCATGGCTGCACCACAATACTTTTCGAGGGAAAACCGGTTGGCACACCTGATCCGGGTGTATTCTGGAGGATTATTTCTGAGCATAATGTGAAGGTTCTTTTCACTGCTCCAACTGCATTCAGGGCAATAAAAAAAGAGGATCCATCCGGAGAGTACCTGAAGAAATACAATATTGAAAACTTCAAATATCTTTTTCTTGCCGGTGAAAGGCTTGATCCGGATACCTATCACTGGGCCTCTGATCTTCTGAAGGTTCCGGTTATTGATCACTGGTGGCAAACCGAAACAGGCTGGCCAGTTGCGGCAAACTGCATGGGAATTGAACCCCTTCCCATTAAAGCGGGATCTCCCACCAAGCCGGTGCCCGGGTATAACGTTGAAATTATTGATCCCGATGGCAATGTATTGCCCAACGGTAATGAAGGTATAGTTGTTATAAAACTTCCACTTCCACCGGGAACACTTCCCACACTCTGGAAAAATGATGAACGGTATAAAGAATCATATCTTGATATGTATGATGGCTACTATTTCACCGGTGATGGGGGCTTTTATGATGAAGATGGCTATCTTTATATAATGGGACGAATTGATGACGTTATCAATGTTGCCGGCCACCGACTTTCAACAGGTTCCATGGAAGAAGTTATCTCACAGCATCCTGATGTTGCAGAGTGCGCAGTTATTGGGGCAGCTGATGACTTTAAGGGTCAGATGCCTGTGGGTTTTGTTGTCCTTAAACAGGGAAGCACGAAGGAAGCCTCTGAGATTGAGAAGGAGCTTATTGGAATGGTTCGTGACAGTATTGGTGCTGTTGCAAGTTTCAAGAAAGCACTTATTGTGAAACGTCTTCCTAAAACCCGTTCGGGAAAAATATTACGTGGAACAATGAGAGATATAGCGGACAAAAAGGATTACCGTGTGCCTTCAACTATCGATGATCCCGGCATATTAAACGAGATTGAACAGGCACTTGATACATCAGGCGGCTGAATAGAATGATTGTATCACAAAAAAAGATCATCCCGTCAAAAACGGTGATGATCTTTTTTTTTAATATGTCCAGTTGTATCTTAGTAAAATTGACGGGTTGAAGTACTGGCTTCTTCACCTTCAATCTTGGAAAACTCCTTCAGTAATTCTTTTTGCCGGGGACTCAATTTTTTAGGTACCTTTATATTGATCTTTACCAGCTGGTCTCCTTTACCATAGGAGCCAAGATAGGGCATACCATTTCCCTTTAATCGGAATATTTGGCCGTTTTCAGTTCCCGCGGGGATCTTCATCTTCGCTTTTTTGCCAAGAATTGTAGGTACTTCGATCTCTCCGCCAAGACATACCATGGTAAAAGGAACATCAACCATGCAAATAAGATCATTTCCATGACGTTCAAATATCATATGCTTCTTAATATGAATCATGACGTAAAGGTCACCACGCGGGCCAGCATTCGGCCCCTGTTCGCCTTCACCGGTAATTTTCAGCCTTGAACCAGATTCCACTCCTGCGGGCACCTTGACTGTAATGGTTCTTTGCTTAACCTCGAGACCGGAACCCCTGCATGTTTTACAGGGAGAGGTAATAATCTTCCCTTCTCCACGACACTTGTAGCATGTCTGCGTGATAGAGAAAAACCCCTGGGTCTGACGTACCTGGCCCTGACCGTTACATACAGGACATACTGAGGGCTTGGTGCCTGCCGCCGCACCAGACCCGTTACAGCTATGACATACTTCCTGTCTTGGAATCTCGATCTGAACCTCTTTACCTGTTGCGGCTTCATCAAGATTTATCGTGAGGTCGTACTGGATATCGCGGCCACGCTGTGCTCTCCTTGTCCTCTGTGTACGGCCGCCGAATCCGCCACCGCCGAAAAAACTCTCGAATATATCACCAAGATCAAAATCTCCAAATATATCAGAGAAATCCTGGTACGCTCCACGTCCAAACCCTTCAAACCCCGCAACGCCTTCGTGGCCGAACTTGTCGTACTGGGCCCTCTTTTTCGGATCTCTCAATATCTCGTATGCTTCTGTGGACTCTTTAAATTTCTCTTCTGCTTCTTCGTTGCCCTTGTTACGATCAGGATGATACTTTAACGCAAGCTTTCGGTATGCCTGCTTAATCTGATCAAGGGATGCGTCACGAGCCACACCAAGTATTTCATAATAATCACGTTTCGTAGCCAATGTAAAACTCCTCGTCAGTACATCTTTTTTTAGCTTTCAGTCAAATCATCATTAATAATAAATAATATATACCATAATGGCGTAAAAGGCGGGAAAAATCCCGCCTTTTAGTTACAGTTTACTTCTTATCATCGTCCACGACTTCATAGTCGGCATCATACACTTTCTCTCCGGATTCTTCTGATCCGGCTTCACCTGCCTCACCTGCCGTTTCGGCACCCTCTGGTCCCTGTGGACCCTGTTGTGCTTCGGAATTTTGAGCGGCGGATTCTCGATAGATTCGTTCGGCAAACGCATGTGATGCCTGCTCAAGCTTCGATTTTGCCTCACGTATACTATCAACATTGTCTGATTCAAGGGCCTGCTTCAGGTTAGCAATTTCCGCTTCGATTGACTGTTTCTCAGCATCTTCAATTTTATCCTGGTTTTCATTTATCAATTTCTCAATGGAATAGACAAATGAATCAGCCTCGTTGCGAACTTCAACCATCTCCCTGGCCTTTTTATCTTCTTCTGCATGCGCCTCAGCATCATGAACCATGTTGTTGATTTCTTCTTCACTGAGACCACTTGAAGACTCTATTCTGATCTTCTGCTCCTTACCGGTGCCCAGATCCTTTGCAGACACATGGAGTATACCATTCGCGTCGATATCGAAGGTAACTTCTATCTGTGGCACACCTCGAGGCGCTGGTGGAATTCCCACAAGATCAAACCGACCGATTGACCTGTTCTGTGATGCAAGCTCACGTTCACCCTGCAGGACATGAATTGACACTGCTGTTTGATTGTCAGCTGCAGTCGAAAATACCTGACTCTTCCTGGTGGGAATAGTAGTATTTCTTTCAATCAGCCTTGTCATTACGCCACCAAGGGTTTCAATACCAAGTGAAAGAGGTGTTACATCAAGCAGAAGTACGTCATGAACATCTCCTGAAAGTACACCACCCTGAATTGCAGCCCCAATGGCAACAACCTCATCAGGATTTACACCCCTGTGGGGATCCTTGCCAAATATTCGTTTTACCAGTTCTAATACTGCCGGTATACGGGTAGATCCACCAACAAGGATAATCTCGTCAACATCCCCTGGATTCATTCCGGCATCATTAAGAGCCTTTGTGCAGGGTTCCTTTGTTGAATCAATCTGGTCCTGCACAAGTGACTCAAATTTTGCCCGTGAGAGAGTCATCACAAGGTGTTTTGGACCATTCTGGTCAGCAGTCAGGAAGGGAATATTGATCTCGGTCTGCATCTTGCTCGACAGCTCAATCTTTGCCTTTTCAGCGGCTTCTTTAAGTCTCTGCAGTGCCATCTTGTCAGTAGACACATCAATACCGTTCTGATTTTTGAATTCCTGGATCATCCAGTCCATCACCCGCTGGTCAAAGTCATCACCACCAAGATGGGTATTCCCATTGGTGGATTTTACTTCAAACACACCTTCCCCCAACTCAAGGATGGATATATCAAAAGTACCACCACCAAGGTCATACACTGCTATGCGGTGATTACGTTCTTTTTTATCAAGCCCGTACGCAAGGGCAGCAGCAGTTGGTTCATTGATGATCCTTTCAACTTCAAGCCCGGCAATCTTACCCGCGTCCTTTGTGGCCTGTCGCTGTGAATCATTAAAATACGCTGGTACTGTAATAACAGCCTTTGTTACCTTTTCTCCAAGATAATCTTCAGCAGTCTGCTTCATCTTCTGAAGGGTTCTGGCTGATATTTCCTGGGGAGTAAATTCTCCGGCTATAGTTTTAATCTTCAATCCGCCTTTACCGTCATCCATAACGGTATAGGGAACCATACTTATTTCACCTTTGACCTCATTATAATTGCGCCCCATGAATCTTTTCACTGACCGGATAGTATTTTCCGGGTTGGTGATTATCTGGTTTTTTGCCACCTGACCAACGAGGCGCTCCCCTTTGTCAGTATAGGCAACTATAGATGGTGTTGTCCGCTGTCCTTCTGCGTTCTGAATAACAACCGGCTCACCGCCAACCATGACAGATACACAGGAGTTAGTAGTGCCAAGGTCAATTCCTATAATTTTACTCATCGTCTTACTCCTTTATTCATAATATTCATATTTTTTTCTCTTCATCAGCATTCTCGCTGACGGGTTTATCAGTAGTCTTCACAGGCTTCGTTACACACACTTTAGCGCTACGAATTACATAATCTTCAAGCCTGAATCCCTTTTGATACACTTTAGTTATTGTATCTTTTTCAACATCTTCGCTGGTACTGATCTCAACGGCTTCATTAAAATTTGGATCGAACTCCTGGTTCATGGAATCAATCTCTTCAATACCATATTTTTTAAGGGCACTTTCAATCTGATTCGATATCAACCTGACACCTTCAACAAAGGAATCATGGGCATCACGTATTGATTCATCCTGGGGGACATTTTCTGCTGCTTCAACCGCGCGCAACAGGTCATCATTTATCGTTATAATGTCAAGAGACAGGTCCTTGATGGCTAATTTTTTCTGTTCCTCCTGGGTTCGAATAACTCTCTTTTTATAATTGTCAAAATCAGCCTGCCTTCTTAAAAGCAGGTCCTTTACAGCTGCCAGTTCGCTCTCTTTCTTTTCAAGTTCTTCCTCCCTGGAAGCCAGTTTCTTTTCAAGCATGGCTATATCCTTCTTGCTCTCCTCTTTTCTCTTTTTATCTTTCATATCATTTTTCTCAGATCTATTCTCACCCTGTGTCTCATCTGTATCATCTGCTGCCTTTATATTCTCGTTGTCATTATCATGAATTTCATTTTTAACTTCGTCTTGTGTCTTCCTGTCTTTCTCCTGTTTGTTCGGCATTACCGACCTCCTGAATCTTTCTCTAATCAAGTTTCTACCTGGACATTTTGGTCAGGTAATCTGATACAATTCTACCTGTATAATCTACAAGCGGAACTACTTTCTCATAGTCCATCCTGGTTGGCCCGATAATACCAATTACACCAACAGGATGATTCCCAATCTTATATGGTGATGCAACTATACTGCATCCTGAAATAAGCTCGTCCCTGATCTCTCCACCAATAAGGGTAAACACTCCTTCCTGCTTTCGCATTTCTTCCATTATACCCTTAAGATGCTCCTTTTCTTCTACCCTGTGCAATATTCCCCGCAGCCTGTCTGCTTCCACCATTTCAGGGATTACCAGCAGGTTCTCAATTCCATCGATATATATATCCGGTTCTTCTTCTTCCTTTAACGCCAGTTCAGTTATATCCAGCGAAAGATCTTTTATAAACCCTTCAAACTCACTATTTTGCCTTACAGACTCTATCAGGTTGTTCTTGATCTCGAATATAGAATATCCCCCCAACTCAGATGTCAGGTATTTTGAAAATTTATACAATTCATCCTGTGTCAGGCTTGAAGAAATATTCACTTTCTTGTGTATTACCATGCCAGTTCTTGTAACCATGATAAACAAGATTTCATTCGCGGTAATGGACACAAGCTCAATATGTTTCACCACGGTAAAGTCAGGCTTCGGAGTTAACGCGATCCCTGTATATTGTGATACCAGGGACAACATCCTTGTAACCGACATGAATATTTTGTCCATCTGTACTTCGTTGGTAAGTAGTTCTTCCCTGATTCGCACCTTTTCATTCATCACCAGCTGGTAGGTATCCAGTAAAGAATCCACGTAAAACCTGTATCCTTTATCCGTTGGAACCCTTCCCGCTGACGTATGCGGCTGCTCAAGATACTCCGACAACTCAAGGTCGTACATAATGTTTCTCATGGTAGCCGGAGAAATTGAAAAAGAATACTTCTGTACAAACGAACGTGATCCAACAGGTTTTCCTGTTGAAATAAATTCATACACTATAGCTCGAAGAATCGCTGCTTCTCTTTCATTTAACATATCGTCAGTAATATATCCCTTCTCCATCAACAGTACCTTCTTTGAATTATTAGCACTCATTGTGGTAGAGTGCTAATAAAATAATAAAAATAATTAGCATCGTCAAGTTAAAAATTGCGAAAATGGGGATTAATTAGTGGTGATTATGTCTTATTGCTTTATCTTTTTGTCTTTTTCTTTCTGTTTTTCATCAGCATCCAGCCGAGCCCTGAGTGCATCAATGGTATTTTTTAGTTTTTCGGCTTCTCCAGACTCTCCAAAAAGTATATGTATGCGGCGAAGGGTTGATAGCATCTCTATTGAACGAAGGATGTCTTCCGGGGCTTTTGTAGAAAGTTCATATTTATTTCTATAGTTCTTTGCAGACTCATTCAGCATATTCTTGCATATAGCCATAAGTTCCTGGCGTTCTCTGTAATATTCAGTGCGGGGGTCGCGATATTTCTGAATATCACTGAAATTGATTATATTCTTTATAAACACAGAGGTTCTTCCCTGTAATTCAACAAAAGACCATCGCCATTTTGAGCCCTCTCCCAGCTTTTCAATAAGCAGTTGCAATGCCCCGTTTATCTCTTTCACGAGGTTTAATATATCTGAGGGTGTAAAACGATCAATTTTTTCAAGATACTCTTCATTTTCTTTAAGGGACCGGTCAATATCTGTTCCAGCCGTTTCTTCCATCAACTGCAATACCTTGTAATACTCTTTTCTCCCTTCATTGAGAAATTTCTCATTTCTTACATTCAGCATTTCCACTGATGAATCATTCATCTGCAAATAAATTATGATAATCTTCAGACTCTGAAGAATCATTTCAATATTCAGATACCCCTCAATATTGGGCATCTTCTTCTTTTTAGTCTCAAGCTCACGCTGGATCTTTTTGGACTCTTCTATGTCTGCCTTGTAACTTTTGACATAATCATTGTATGCCGCTTTTTCAGCCTTGGTTACTGCCATGAATACTCTTCCTTACGCGTATGTATCGATTTGTTCTCCTCTACCGGGATTTTCAGAGACAGTCTCTTCCCGGGGTGGCTCTTCTTCCGGTGGTTGTTCACTTCTCCTCACTTCTCCTGTCATGTGGCCCTGTGGAATTGCATCAACACCGCTTATTTCACTAATTTCCATACGATTCCCTCCCTGGACGTATGTTATTTGCTCTCACTGCATCCTGCACATAATACTTTTCAACATTTCTACATATAATGTATAAAGATCAGAATAAAACTCAAGTATTTTTTACAATTTAATAACCCTATACTGCTCTTCCGATATTTCATTATTCATACAGTGAATCAATCTCTTTTTCATAACGCTTCATCACTTCATTTCTTTTTGGTTTCATTGTGGGTGTAAGCAACCCGCTTTCAATGGTAAATTCGGGTACGATAGCAAACCTTTTTATTGTCTCAAAAGATGCAAGCTTTTCGTTGGCTTTATTGACTTCCTCATGGATCAATCCCCTTACTTCTTCATTATTATTAAGATCATCGACATGTTCGAATTGTATATTTCGTTTTTTAGCGAATTTCACCACATTGTCAGCATTTAAAGTCACCAGGGCTGCCAGATATTTTCGACTGTCACCAACAACACATACCTGGTTGATAAATTTTGATGTACCCAGAAAGCTTTCTATTCGAGAAGGGGCTATGTTTTTCCCACCCGAGGTAATAATTATGTCCTTTAACCTGCCGGTTATGGTAAGCCGTCCCTGGGAATCGACAAAACCGATATCCCCGGTGTGCAGCCAGCCATCCTTTGTAATGGTTTCTTTTGTTTCTTTGCTCATTTTATAATACCCTTTCATTACATTTCTGCCCCTGAAAAGTATCTCCCCGTTGTCAGCAATCTTTTGCTCAATTTCAGGTGCGTGATGGCCCACTGATCCGAATTTAATATCGTCAACGGTTGTGCAGTTTGTAAATGACGTATTCTCTGTCATCCCGTATCCCTCAAGTATGATAAGTCCTGCCGCATGAAAAAACCTTGTGACTTCTGGATTCATCGGGGCTGCCCCGCTGACACAGAATCGAACCCTGCCTCCCAGTGCTTCGTGAATTTTTTTGAACACAAGCTTCATGGCTACACGGTACCTCAATGCCAGCAATGGCGGGATTTTCTTATTCTCAAGTTGTAACCGACTTACCCTGTATCCCGTCTTGAGTGCACGATTAAACAGTAATTTGACAACTCCCCCTTTTTCTTCAACTCCATCTCTTATTCTTATGAATATTTTTTCAAAAACCCTTGGAACACTGGGGAACCAGTGAGGCCTGATTATCTGCAAATCATCCACTACAGTTTCGATAGACCTGCAGAACGAAAGGGTTATATTTGAAAATATTGTGGTATACATATCAAGCCTGGCAAAAATATGCGCCATGGGTAAAAACAGCAATGTTTCATCAGTTTCCTGAACCGGCATAAATTTATTTATTATCTGGCTGGTGAATATGATATTATCATGGGTCAGCATTACACCCTTGTACAACCCGGTTGTTCCCGAGGTATACACGATACTTGCGATATCGCCAGGTTTAACACTCTTTATCATTTTATCAAGATTACTGTCTTTTACTGTTACTCCTTTATCCATGAACTCTTCAAAGCTGAGCACCCAGTTCTTCACTTTACCCGTGTATTCTCCTTCAAGAAGAATAACTTTTTCAACGAATGGTATCTTTTTCTTAATAGAGAGGATCTTTTGAAGCTGCTCTTCATCTTCAACAAATACTACTTTTGCTTCTGAATGGTTTAAAATATATTTACAATCATCCGCCAGCAGTGAATGGTAAATACCAACTACGCTGGCCCCTATGGACACTGACCCGATATCGCATAACACCCATTTATACGAGGTATAACTTACTATCGCGACGCGGTCACCTTTTTTTACACCAAGTTTTATCAATCCTTTTGAAACAGCCAGTGTTTGTTCGTGAAATTCTTTCCAAGTTACGGAGCCCATATCTCCATGGTCATTTAATACCCATCGAAATCCCGTTTTACCAGGATTTTCTTTATAGGTTTTTTTCAGCATTTCGTAGATGTTCTTGTAATCAATTACTCCTTTCATGCACCCTTCCCTGGATTATGAAAACCGGACGGTCAACGGAACTGCCAGCTATCAACCGGAATTTAAATCCGTTATGTTGTATAATTGAATCATTGCCATTTGTGATCAGATATGCCTTATTACATTACCATAATTTTGTGTTTCGTCAATTATAATTTATTTTTGTGTATTTGCTGTTATCGCTGATTTGTATCGCAATTGCTGCCAGGGCGTTGTTTTCAGATTTAGTTTTAAATTCTTTCGATAGAGTTAATTATAATATTGAGCCCTCAAACCCGTCCGCCGGAGGCGGACACATCTGCGCGCGACTTGTTTGACGAGGGATCCTGCGCACGCAGGGCCCGAGGAGTTTCGCGCGACAGCCCCGCGGCGTTTGAGCGGCGGCACAGGGGATTGTTAAGGGGATTTTTGCCGTGGAAAATCCCCTTGACGAGGTTTTCTCGTGTCACGAGTAAAAGGGTAACTCATTCGGTTGCTTCTAGTCATACTGTGATTAATCCTTCTCCTGCATTCGCAGATTCAAACTCATGCCATCATTTTACTTAACGGCGATCGAGTAGGAGGTGGGTGATTACTTCACCCACCGTCCTCTCACACCACCGTACGTACCGTTCGGTATACGGCGGTTCGCTACATTGAGTGAATTGAGAGATATTGTGTTAACAGGCTCTTATACCCACATTTGGCAAGATACTGACCAGTTAAGGTAGTCTGGAGTATGGGACTACCTGCTACCCGCCATTGAGCCTTACGGCTATTAGCCCATTCCCATGCCTTTTCTTTCGGAACACCAAGTTTCATCAGATTATTACGTCTGGTTTTAACAAGCTTCCACTGTGTCCATAGACATGCACGAAGCCTCCTGCATATCCATTTATCCAGATCAATCATGATATTCTTAGCGTCCGCCAACCCGTAGTAATTTACCCATCCGGTAGTCACTACGTTGAGTTCTGAAAGTCTCTGTTGGAAATTTCTGGAGTGACGTATCCTCGTTCTATATCTAACAGATTGTTTGAACCTGCTAAGCGACTTCGGATGTATTCTGATCCCGACCCTTCCATACATCCTGTAAAAACTGAATCCGAGAAATTTTCTCCTCCAAACCCTGTCGACCGCACTCTTTTTACGATTGACTTTCAGTTTCAACCGTTCTTCCAGGTACCGGCCTATACTGCTCATGACTCGCTCTCCTGCTCGTTTACTTCTGACATAGATATTACAATCATCAGCGTATCGACAGAAAACATGCCCCCGACGTTCCAGCTCTTTGTCCAGATCGTCCAGCAATATATTGGCCAGTAACGGTGACATCGGGCCACCCTGTGGCGTACCTTCTTCGGTGGCTACCTGCACACCATTAAGTAATACACCTGACTCGAGGTACTTCCGTATTAGCCGAAGCACCCTCTTGTCCGATATCTTTCGGGCAACACGGGACATCAGCACATCATGATTCACCCGGTCGAAGAACTTCTCAAGATCAATATCGACTACCCAGTTGTATCCTTTCTCAAAGTACTCACGGGATGCCTTTACTGCATCATGAGCGCTCCTTCCGGGTCTGAATCCATAACTGTGCTCGGAAAAGTTTTCCTCGAAAATGGGGCTAAGGATTTGCGTCATTGCCTGTTGGATAAGGCGATCTACTACGGTTGGGATTCCTAAAAGTCTCTTCCCCCCGTCAGGTTTTGGTATTTCTACCCGCCTGACAGGTTGTGGCACATATGTGCCCGCACGCAGTTGCTGCCTGATGGACGGCCATGCTGTTTTCAGGTAGGCTGGAAGTTCATCCACCGACATTCCATCCACACCATGGCTCCCACGATTACGACGCACCCGGTCCAGCGCGCTAAACATGTTCTCCCTCGACAGGATCCTTTCAAGCAGTTCCATGCATGTATCTCCAATTCACCGGCATTTTCCTTTCTCGCTCCGCTGGATACAGGCTCGACTCTCCATGGCTGCTGTCCGGGCTTCACCCTTCCTGCTGCCATGAAGGCTCACTTCGTGAGTTGGCTGCCTTCATCGCCTGTTTCTCAAGGTTTGAGTGGTCATACCTTTGTAACGTTCGGCCCTTCAAACGGCACCTATCCTGCCGAATTACTATGGCCTCTGCTGACTTCTGGTAGTCCAGCCTTGCATTGCTGCAAGGGTTGTGCCTACGCACAGACTGCCAGACCTCCCCGGGTAAGAACGTACACCTTCCTCCCATCTACCCGCCACATCTACCTGTCAGACACTTGATAGCATTGGGTTTCGTTTTGTCCTGCAAACTCGCCCTGTCTGATCGGCCTCATATGTGGTTTCTATTCGTCGGGCCAGGATTTTGCCGCCGGCTTCCTTCAGATTCCACCTCACGATGGACACCCTTGCCATTGGCTAACGGTTGGTGCTATCAACCTCCGTAGTGGACTAAATGATAACTATGAAAGACCGTCACATAGTTACCATCGCACCACCAAGTGTACGCCCATGCCGGGCACACAGAAAAAAGGGGGTCTTCAAGCGGCAGACCCCCTTCTTCCTCGCGCTCCATCATC
>CAZVRB010000064.1:0-21429 GCA_964629365.1 uncultured Leptospiraceae bacterium | reverse complement strand
CTGGGGGTCATGGGGTCGGAGGTTCAAATCCTCTCGCCCCGAATTTTTTGTTTTTACAACCTGTAATCATAATTATAACCACTGAAACGTGGAGAAACGGAGAGTGTTACCCTATCTACTCAGAGTTTAAATCCTGTAATTGATCAATAGTATTATCGAAATCTTCATCAAATTCATTATAATCGGATTCCTCATCGTCCCCATCTCCCTCATCATAAATATCCCAATAATTTTCTTCACAATGACCCTCGGCATCGTTATCCACTCCCATAAGCTCACATTTACCATATTGAATAGAACCATTATCACATTGAGCTTTCCAGCATATTGTAAAGAGAACTTCTCCATCATCATCAACACAGTCTTTCCGCTCAAGGCACGTTGACGCATACAAATTTTCAACTGAGCTTTTTGTTCTAGTTGTTTTATAGTTCTCCTCTAGATAATACCCGGTTGAAAACATAAAAATCGCAACCAAAAACAAAACCAAATATTTCTTCATAAATGACCACCCTGAAGTACCTTTTCATACTGAAATGTGCTTGTTAACAGCATGTTCTTGAAACAACGCGGGATACATTGCATTACATTTTCCGCATAGATATCTCTCATACGTGAAAACAATACTATACAATTTACTGAAAACGTCAAGCTTGTTTTTTGTTTCAATAACCAGCTGAAAAATAATAAAACCACTGAGCCACCGAGACGCGGAGAGTGTTTCTCTCGTTTTACTTTTTTCAAATAATATTCATTTGAAATTGCTGATAGTTTCGTTGAGGGGATGATATTGTTTTGCGTATGGTTAGAGGATGCACCCCTGTGAAATCTTTATAGCCCATGATAGTAAAGAACAAAACTATACATCAACACAATCCCTGCTGAAATGTATAACACGAATACAAACAACATACGTCAATACCAACGAACCTCTCTGTGCCCTCTGATCCTCTCTTTGTGAACTCTGTGGTTAGCCCGTTAAGCCGTCATGAAACCTTTCACTCCACCGGTTGCAGCATCAGCACATTTTGCAGTGACCTGGCACTGGTGTAATGGGCAGTGACCTGTCCGCCGTTTGACCATGTGTCTGCCTGGTCCTCGTAGTAGGGGCTCAGGTAGTGGCCCGATTGTCCCGGCGGGTTTATGAAGGTCATGGAGGAGAGATCTGCCATGTCTACCACGATACGAATTGCAGCGCCGCTCACCATTTCGAAGGGATTTTCACGATCCCACCACCCGGCGTGAATGGTGAGGCCGTCCCCGTCATAGGTGTAGGGCCCAAGGTTAAGAAATGGCAACACGCTTCCCAGGGGATGGCGAATGGTCATTTTGTGTACCTTACCCCATGCCCATCTGTCCGGGTTCTCGCCATAGAGATTTTCAACTTCATCCACGGCGTTCTGCATGCTTAATCTTATCATGTCATCCCGGGACTCGCGGAGGTCTTCGCTGGCAACGTCGTCCCAGAACAGGTGAGCGGGATCATCCAGGTAGCGTATGAGCCACTGTACGGGTATGGTCACGTGGAAGTCCTTGTAAAACTCCTCCACTACCGGCCCTCCAAGCTGGTCCTGGAAGGTATTCCTGATCAGGTGGGTAAGAAACGAATTGAACAGCGTTGCACCGGAACTGTCACGGTCTACGAAGCAGTCCCATTCTTTCAGCATGCTAACATATGGTTCCAGGTTACTATTACCAGTACAG
Organism: uncultured Leptospiraceae bacterium; assembly: GCA_964629365.1. Taxonomy (GTDB): domain Bacteria; phylum Spirochaetota; class UBA4802; order UBA4802; family UB4802; genus M55B154. Next base: position 19,725 of record CAZVRB010000064.1, on the reverse strand, counting down.
GCGGACGTCACCAGCGGGATGAAACGTCTGGCGGTGTACGAACCCGTATCGTTCTGCATGGCAGCGATCTCTTTCGGGCTGAACTTATCTTTTTCCTGCACCATTTCCTCGAACCGGAAAGGACGCTCGAAAATGAAGTAGGCACTGCCGTAATAATCAGCCAGCACCGGCATCTGGTTGAAAGAGGCCACGTAGCCCTTTGCGGGATTCAGGGCGTAGGGGTGCTTCTCGTAGGGGATGAAACCGGACCAGTCATATTTACCCTTCTCTCCCGGTACCGGGACTGGGTTGTTGCCGGACTTTCGTACCGGCAGTGTGGTTATGTACTGGTACCCGATGTTGCCATCCACGTCGGCATAGCCTACGTGCACACTGGCCCCGCGTACTACTTCCAATGCCTCATGGAACTCCCTGAAACTACGGGCACGGTTAACCTTCAACAGGCCATCAAGTGTACCATCACGCCCCATGAGACCAGGCCATAACATGGTGCAGTTTCCCGGCAAGCCTTCCATTACATCAGAAACAACTGGACCGTGACGGGAGATTCTTATTTTCAATTTCTCTTCATCGAACCCGTCATCACTCTTTATCCGTATGGTCTCATGGATGATCCTGAAATCCCGGTACCCGCTCTCGGTAAGGTAGCGGTCTGGATTTTCCGGATCAGTCTTTTCAATGAAAAAATCCAGGTTATCAGCGTTCCCGACGGTGATGCTCCATGCGATTTTCCCGTTAAACCCAACCGCGTGTACTCCCGGTAGTCCCGGGATTGAACCGCCGATAACGTCGTAAGAGGGGGCTTTCATATGTACAAGGTAAAAGAGCGATGGTATGGCCGCTTCAAGGTCGGGGCTGCCGGTGAACACCGGTTTTCCGGTGGTGGTGCGGCTACCGGCAAAGGCCATCCAGTTGCTGGCCCGCATGCGCAGGATTATGGGGCTGTAAAAGTCTTCCACCGTGGTATATTTCTTCTTTACGCCGCCGGAAGCAGGAATGTTACCGTCAGTAGCTATTGGTTTTTTATTGCCTGGCCCCGAGAGCATTGGCGCGTTTGCCGGTACCCATGGCAAAAGCTGTCTCAATATCTCCGGTCCCGCGTTAACGTTTACTTGATGCAGCAGGGGTTTAATGCCCCTGGGCGCGTTCAGCCGATACGACATCAGCAGTGCTCCCACCAGGCAGTCGGCCGGTTTCCATGGAACAGGCCTGGCTCCCAGGATCACGTATTCACGGGGAAGGTGTTCCACGGTGTCCAGGCAGGCATTGACCCCGCGGGTATAGGCGTCCACCGCAAGCTTCGACGCAGGTGAAAGTTCGCCGTAGGCTGCCTTGGCGGCACGGTAGAATCCCAGTGTCTTGAAATACCGGTCGGTTTTGACGGTCTTGTCACCGAACACGGTTGAGAGCTCACCCCTGCCCGCAAGGCGGGTCAGGTCCATCTGGAACATTCGCTCACGGGCGGTGATATACCCCTGTGCAAAAAAGAGGTCCTCGTCATTTTCGGCAAAAATATGCGGTACACCGTGATCGTCCGTCCGTACCTCGACGGGGTTATTCAGTCCTTTTATGTTGATGGTACCGGTATAGCCGGGAATGGAAATACGGAAAAACACCTGGAACGCCACTATGCCCGCAATTACGAGCAGTACCACCGTTATGGCAATACGCTTGATCCACCTGGCCAACCTATCTGACATGATGAGCCTCCTGAATTATTTACGAAATAGATCGCCCTTACGGACTGGCGCCAGCCCTATGGGAATAAGCCCGGTTACCTGTCCCATTTTTGCGGGACCTTTCTTATCTTCGATATATCGTACCCCAGGCTGGCAATTCGATCAAGGATGATACGGTAATCCTCATCCGGGATTGCAGGGGTGCGCGCCATGATCCAGAGATAATCCATGTTGCTCCTGCCGATCACGGTATGGGTATAATCCTCATTGAGATACACAATGAGGTATTCCGCCTTGAATGGCCAGATAAACTGCATACCCCAGTGGGCGTTGGTCTTACGGTTACGGATGAACCCCCGGGGATTATAGGTCTTTTTGGGGCCGTCAAATCCCCCTTTTTGAAAAATAAACGTAGTGTCGATTGTACCGTCTTCATCAAGACGGTATATCTCGACAGCATTATAGGCTTCTTTTTCTATAAAGGTGGGGATGTTGCCGATAACATACCACTTCCCCATAAACCTTTCCAGGTCGACCCGGTCGACGGTCTTCATGGTTGGCGTTGACGAGCAGGCGGTGATCAGAATCATGACTGCAAATACCAGAACATATCGCATGGCTCCACCTCTTGTTTTATATCAGGCCGCAGAGGCGCGGCATTTACGATAACAATACCTGCCATACGCCATCATGTCCAGCAAATAACAGGATAGTTCAACCTGCTGCACCATACCTGCCCATCCTCACCGGGCCATCACGCAATGGTCACATCCTTACTGAGGTAGACCTCCTGAATGGCCTGCAGCACCTCGATGCCTTCTTCCATGGGGCGCTGGAAGGCCTTTCTCCCTGAGATGAGGCCCATGCCGCCGGCTCGCTTGTTGATGACTGCAGTGCGTACGGCCGCTTCAAGGTCGCCCTTGCCCTTTGAGGCGCCACCGGAATTGATGAGGCCTGACCGTCCTGCAAAATTACAGATAACCTGGTAGCGTGTCTGGTCTATGGGATGGTCACCGCTAAGCTGGGTATATACTTTCTCATCGGTTTTGGCGAAATCAATGGCCTTGAAACCACCGTCGGTGGTGGGCTGTTTCTGCTTGATGATGTCCGCCTGTATGGTCACCCCCAGGTGGTTGGCCTGGCCGGTCATGTCGGCGGCGGTGTGGTAATCGTCACCTTTTGTCTTAAATGCGGAATTGCGCAGGTAACACCACAGCACCGTCACAAGGCCAAGCTCGTGGGCGTAGTCGAAGGCCTCGCTGATCTCCTGTATCTGCCTGTCACTTTCATCGGAACCGAAATAGATGGTAGCCCCCACTGCAACCGCCCCCATCTCGAATGCCTGGTCAACGCTGCCGAAGAGTATCTGGTCGTAGGTGTTGGGATAGGTGAGCAGCTCGTTGTGGTTGATCTTCACGATGAAGGGTATCTTGTGGGCGTACTTGCGCGCCACCGCCCCCAGCACACCGACGGTTGAGGCCACGGCGTTGCAGCCCGCCTCGTGGGCCAGTTTCACGATGTTCTCAGGGTCAAAATACATGGGGTTTGGAGCAAACGATGCGCCGGCCGTGTGCTCAATGCCCTGGTCAACGGGGAGGACGGAAAGATAGCCTGTGCCACCAAGTCGCCCGTGGTTGAAGAGGGTCTGCATGTTGCGTAATACCACGGCGCTGCGGTCGGTGTCACGCCATACCCGGTCAACGAAATCGGGTCCGGGCAGGTGTAGATTGTCGGCCGAATACTTCGCCTTATAGCTGAGCAGGTCGTCTGCTTCTTTTCCTAAAAGAGATTGAACAGAAATAGTCATTTCACTCCTCCTTCAATTAATTTTTCCATATAAATATGTACGTCATGAATTATTTTTCATTCTTTAGTCATGTGCCATTTATTATGGTAACAGAATTCCTGTTACAAGTAAAGCGGAAACAGGCAAACAGGTTCATTCCGGCTTCAGCAGACACATGGCTTGTAACATAGAACACATTATTAAATATTTTAAACTATTGATTTAGTTGTACCAATCTGGTATCATCTATTTACAAACAAATTATATCAAGCAAGGAGGAAAGACATATGTCACTTACAGCAATCCTGGTTTTACTACTGGTTGGTCTTGTGGCGGGATACCTGGCCGGACTTATATGGAAAGGTGGTGGTTTTGGGCTGCTCTGGAACACTGTCATCGGTGTGATCGGCTCGTTTATTGGTGGATTCATCTTCAACCAGCTGGGTATATACTTTCACGGACTCTTAGGGTCCATCATCGCGGCACTGGTGGGAGCATTGCTGCTGCTGTGGATTATCAGCATGGTTAAAAAGAGATAGGTCACTCTTAACAGGTTCACTCCTCTTCTTAAACGAATTATTTCTTAAAAGCAGCACCTGTTGCAACTTTATAGCGTGACAACTGTCATTAGGGATAAGACATTATTGCGCTATACTTATACATATGAAAATCAAAAGAAATAATTTTGGAAGAAGAGTACTGAACCGGCAAAACCTGGTTGTGGTCATGCTGCTTGCCATTGCGGCACTTATCATAGCCCTGTTGAACATATATGACATTTCAGCAATGATGGATAATTTGCGGCAATATTTAAGCCATACTCCCGCGTTCGTGTTTATCGCCCTAACCCTGGTATTGCCGTTATCGGGGATACCTCTTACCTATATTATGATACTGGCAGGAATCAAGTTTGGTGCACTTTTCGGAGTTCTTCTACTGGCGTTAATACTCCCCTTTCAGCTGGTATTGATGTATTACCTGGGACGATACCCGGCCCGCAACGGGGTGAACTGGCTTTTTCGAAATACAAAGTATACCTTACCCACGCTTCCACAAAAGCACCATCACCTGTATGCCATCGCTGTAGTCATCTTTCCGGGACTAAGCTACGCACTCAAGCAATATGGGCTTGCCATAACCGGTATACCATTCAGGATATATATGGCGGTATCACTACCACTGACATTTCTGCTGGTGATGCCATTCGTGGTGCTTGGGGGGGCAGCCATGGAATACAATCCCTTACTATTCGGGGGTTCAGTTGCTGGTATAATAGCCTTATTTTACCTTGTACGTACCCTCACCCCCATAATCAACCGGAAGAGACAGGCGGAAAATTTATAAGCTGAATAACCTTTTTACGCCGAATTCATTTTTTCGGAGGAAGGACATTCTTTTCAAATCTACCCATGAAATTACCCGGGGGATTGTAATTACATACCACGAATATTCCCCCGCTGGAAGAAACTGACTTGCCGCATCCTATTTCAGTAGTATTTTTCCAGACAACCTGTGTGAAGTGGCCGGTTCTGCTGCTGAAGCCCTGCCTTTTGAAATTATAATAATTGATCTCGCTGTACCATGAATCAACCGGCATTTTTCCATTCACTGAACCACCGGATCGCCAGTAAATATTTTCACCATATTTTCGCTGGCTTCGGTGACGCATCCTGTTCTCCCTGGCCAGGGTGTCGGCCCATTGCTGGGCGTAACTGGCAATGGAGTCATTCCATTCAAGTTTCGCAACGCCATGCTTCTCTCTATACTGGTTATGCTGATCCAATATTTCATTTCTAAAAGTTGACTCATCCGCAAGGATAGTACAGGCGAAACTAATTATTACAATGAAGATAATTAATTTTTTCATAGTAACCTCAGAATGAATTTTCATGCACCTGCAGGGGTGCGTTATGACTTTCCATAATTATTTTACCACGTGACTCAATGGTATTCATCACTTCCTGTATATAATAGGTGGACGAAAGGATTTTCCCCTGGTAAAAAGAAGCTTCAAGGTCGTCATCTGTCACCCTGTCCTTCTCATCCCTGGTTACCGCTTGTCTTTTTTTAAATATCTCTTCAAGTTTCCGGTAAGCCACCGTACACTGCCAGAGGTGCATCCACCCGGTAATCACGTCACCGGTTAACATGAGCATGGGCAGTGCGTTCTGAAAGGCATCCATGGCATTCTCTCCTGAAAGCTGTTCAACCAGTAATGCCGCGGTTGCTTCGAATTGCTTCGCCCCCCTGTCTACCAGTTCAGCCAGTGATTCCAGCTCATCTATTTCAGAGGCGGATTTTACCGCACTATCAATTTCTTTCAACACGTCCCTGAGCACTTTTCCTTTTCCCAGCTTCATTTTTCGCGTAAGCAGGTCATTTGCATGAATAGCGTTGGTGCCCTCGTAGAGGGCGGTTATTTTCTGATCCCTGAAGTACTGCTCAACAGGATAATCCTGGCAATACCCGTATCCCCCGAACACGTTGATGGCATTGCTGCATATACCTGAAGCAACTTCTGATGAGTATGCTTTGCAGAGAGGGGTGAAAAACTCTACCATGTTGAAACAATCTTTCTTCGTCTCTTCGTCATTTTCCGCCTTTTCAAGGTCAAGCAAATAGCCGGTATAGTAATTCAATGCCCGTATGCCTTCAAGCCGTGATTTCATATCCATGAGATTCCGTCGTATGTCAGGATGGTTTATGATGGCAACCTGCTCGTTAGAAGATCCTTTTTTGCGCAGGTCTACCCCCTGCAGCCTTTCTTTCGCGTATTGCAGGGCATTCAGGTATGATGCCGACGCAAGGCCAACACTCTGAATACCAACGTTAAGTCTTTCTTCATTCATAATTAAAAACATGATCTGCAAACCCTGGCCGGGCTTTCCCAGGATCTCACCTGTACAGTTATCATTGTCTCCATAACTCATCTGGCATGTAGCCGAACCCCTGATTCCCATCTTGTGTTCTATACCGGCACAGGTTATGTCATTCGCCTCGCCAATAGTTCCATCATCGTGCACGTGGTATTTGGGAACTAAAAATATTGAAATACCCTTTATCCCCGGCGGATCTCCTTCTATTCTTGCAAGTACCGGGTTGATTATATTTGGTTGCGCATCATGATCACCGCCGGTAATGAATATCTTCTGTCCCTTTATTTTGTAATGAACGTCATCAATCTTTTCAGCCTTAGTCTGTATGTGGGCCAGTGAACTTCCCGCACCGGGCTCCGTAAGATTCATGGTTCCCGCCCATTCATAATTTAAAAGCTTATCCAGGTATTTCTTTTTCTGAGCCTCAGTTCCATACTTATTGATCATGGTGAAAGTACCATGGGCAAGACCCGGGTATAAATTGAGGGCAGTATTGCCCGCGTGAAATATTTCGTTACAGGCAGTGAAAACAGCGTATGGCAGCCCCTGTCCTCCAAGTTCAGGATCTTCACAGGCTGCCACCCATCCCTGCTCTCCGAACATCCTGATTGGATTATAGAAGGACTGTGGAAGGGTTACTTTTCCATCTTTCCAGCTGGCCCCTGTTCGGTCTCCATCGATGTTGCAGGGCTCAAGTTCATTTTCAGCAAACTTGATGGCCTGTTCCACCACCATGTCAAATTCATCTTTTGAGTATTGTGAATACAGTTCTTTTTTGGTGAGCTCCATTATGCCTATCTGTTCATGGAGTACAAAATCCACGTCTCTCTTGTTTACCAGCTTATTTGCCATGGTATATTCTCTCCTGTATTTTATGGTTTAGAAAATTTCATACAGCCATTCCCATCAGTATGTTGCACAATCCGCAGGTTTTTAACTTCAAAATCCCATTAAAGCGGCGTATTAAATATTACAGATCTCATTCTTATAACAGTTAACTGGTAAATATCACGGTGTCTTTTTTGTAAGTCAAGATTTTTTTGTAATACAACAGTATACCCGTGTTCCGTCTGATTAATCATCTCTCAACCGCTAATATATGGACAATACCTTGATAAATAACAGCTGGCATTCCCTTACCCGGCTCACCCTGAAAAAATGGCTTCAAAATCCTGCCGGGAAAACATTGGTAAGATTGAGATTGAACCTGACGTTTACCCCATTGTGAGGAGTAAAATATTCCTGCAGCAATTCTGTAATTGACGACCACTTCTTTACCGGTAACCAGTCACTAAAGAAACTCAACAACCGGACTGTGTTGCTACCATCAGCTGCGATATTCAGTTTGCAGCGATTAAAAGTATTTTTCTTGTATATTGATTTCATGTTATATATCCTCTATTTTATGGACAAGGTATAGAACATGTCAGGCAAATATTCGAAAAACATTCTCCTGGTTGAAGACGAAATACTCATTGCCATGGATGAGAAATCCCTGCTTGAACGCAATGGGTATGCTGTACACATGTGCCATAACGGTGAAGGTGCCATTCAGATGGTTGAAGAAAATCCCGGTATCGACCTTGTACTCATGGATATAAACCTGGGTTCAGGCATAGACGGTACTGACGCGGCGAGTGAAATACTGAAAAAGCGTGATATTCCGGTATTGTTCCTTTCATCTCACACAGAACCGGAAATTGTACAAAAGACCGAGAAGATCACTTCCTACGGCTACGTGGTGAAAAACAGCGGGGAAACGGTTTTGCTGGCTTCTATTAAAATGGCATTTCGGCTTTTTGAAGCAAGAACAAGGGAGAAAAAGAAGCAAGAAGAGCTGAATCAAAGCGAACAAAGATTTGAACGGATGCTGGGACTGGTACCGGACATGATATCTATTCATGATCCGGAGATGAACATAGTATACAGTAACTGGCGGGGATTCGCGAATATCCCGGAATCGAGAAGGGTACTGCACACAAAGTGTTACAAAACATACCGCGGTTTTGATGATATATGTCCTGACTGCCTGGCAAAAACCGTGCTGGTCACACAGGAACCCATGCAGGAAGAAGCACTGCTCCCCGACGGCAGATGGGTTGACATTCGGGTTATTCCGATGCTGAACGCAAACCATGAAGTTGAACTGTTCATGGAGTGGGTAAGGGATATAACCATGCTTAAACAGTCCGCGGAAAAGCTCAAGGAAAGTGATTCTCGTTTCCAGTTGATCGCTAAGCTGGCCCCGGTGGGTATACTCATTTCAGATGAGAATGAAAAAACCATGTACGTGAACCAAAAATTCACAGATCTATTCGGGTATACCATTGATGACATACCAACCGTTGATATGTGGTGGCCTATGGCCTATCCTGACGAGGAATTGCGGAAACGGGTGAAACGGGAATGGGAGGAGGCGCTGGACCATGCGGTGGCAACAGGTTCGGAGATAACTCCCCTTGAATACCCGGTAACCTGCAGTAATGGATCCATACGCCATACCGAATTCCGCATGGCAACGACGGGGGAGTTCAACGTGGTAATCTTTTCGGATATTACCGAACGGAAAAAGACGCAGGACGTGATCAACGACCTGCTGGAAAAAAAAGACCTTCTTTTACGTGAGACCCACCACCGTGTACGAAATAACATGTATACCCTAAAGAGCATGCTCTCGCTACAGGCGGGAGAACATGAAGGTGATGCGGCAGGTACTATTCTCAATGAAGCTGCCAGCCGAGTTCACGGCATGATGATCCTATATGACAGGTTATACAGATACGACGCCAACCAGAATATCAATATACAGGAATTCCTCCCTCCGCTTGTTTCTGACATAACTGCCATGTTCGGAACCACTATCCAGGCAAAGACAACGGTGCCGGCTTCAGATCTTTCCCTGTCATCAAAAACTCTTTCCAGCGTTGGTATAATTATCAACGAACTCATCACCAACTCCATGAAATACGCTTTCGCCGGTATTGAGAATCCAGTTATCCAGGTAACCGTACGGGAGACGGGGAAAAATGTATCTGTTTCCGTGCAGGACAACGGTATTGGCATGCCCTCCTCGTTTGATATTGAAAATCCCGATGGGTTTGGACTTCAGATGGTGAAACTGCTGACCAGCCAGATACATGGAAATCTTGAGATTAAAATGGACAGCGGCACTAAAACTACCGTTACCTTCCCTGCGTGACCTGTCTTTTTTTATACTGAGAACATGCGATTCTTTCAGCGGGGGGACGTTCCTGGCAAATTGGCACATTTATGCGCGTAGCTGGCAATCTTTTCGCTCCACTCGAACGAGGGATTGTCATGCTTCTCACGGTAATAATTGTGAGGATCGAATATATCATATTTTATTTTTCTTCCAGGACCCTCTTGGCTACATCAAGAAGCGTATTCATTCGATAGGGTTTTGTAACCAGGCCCCGGAAACCATAATCACGAAAATGCGCCTGCATCGAACCATGGGAATAGCCGCTTGATACAATTGCCTTTGCATCCGGATCCAGCGTGAGCAGTTCTTTTATAGCTTCCTCACCCCCCATTCCACCTGGAACAGTCAGGTCCATTATCACAAGATCAAAGGGATTATCCGAATGCATGGATTCTTTATATTTTTCAATAGCTTCTTTTCCATCAGTAGCGGTTTCCACCTTACACCCGGCCACTTCCAGCATTTTTGACGCGATTTCACGAATCATCTGTTCATCATCCATCACCAGTATTCTTGCGGGATAATCAATAGCTGATTTATTGTCTTCGGGATGATGTTTTTCTATACGGGTTATTGATTGATGTACAGGCAGGTAAAGGGTGAACGTTGATCCGCTGCCAGGCGTTGAGGAGACGCTTATGTAACCCCCGTGTTTATTGATTATGGAATATACGGTGGCAAGCCCAAGGCCGCTGCCTGTTTCCCTGGTGGTGAAATATGGGTCGAAAATTTTATCAAGGTGTTCCCTGTCAATTCCTGATCCCTCATCACGTATTGCGGCTTTCACGTATCGTCCCGGTGCCAGGTTCAACGTGGGATCGTCAACCTCTACGTTCTCAAGAATAACGTAAAGATGCCCGCCCTCCGGCATTGCCTGGTCAGCGTTGATGGTGAGATTAGAGAACACCTGTTGCATCTGGCCCGTATCAACCTTCACCATCCACAGGTCATCATCAACCTGGAATATAGGCTTAACATTGCTTCCCGAAAGATCAAAACGGACAACCTCTCTCACCAGCCTTTCAATACTAACGTCCTCCTTGATGGGGTCACCACCCCTTGAGAAAGTCAGCAACTGCCTGGTAAGCAGGGTTGCCCGCTCCATTGATTTCTCTGCTTCCTCCAGGAAGGTGTACGAGGGATGAGCCCTGTCAAGATGTATCCTGGCTATGGAGATATTCCCAAATACCCCGGAAAGAATATTATTGAAATCATGGGCGATTCCACCAGCCAGTGTTCCCACGCTTTTCAACCTGTCCATTTTCTTGAGCTCTTCTTCAGCCTTCTTGAGTTCAGTTATATTTGTATGCACCCCCACTACCGCGGTGACCCTCCCATGCTTTTTTACGGGATAGGCCCGAAGAAGGATATCCAGCACACTTTTATCCCGGCCGTACATGGCAACTTCACCAATCCACTCATCTCCGCTCAGAATAGTGTTGAATACCTCTCGTCCCACGTTTTCATCAACATACAATGTAGATGGTGGATCTGTGCCAACGTCTCCAAAAAGTTCGTCAAACCTGCTATTCTGATAATAATGTTCCCCATCGGCAGTTGCCATCCCTATGGCATCGGATGAAGCATCCATGGCCTTCTTGAAATTCTTTATCTCATCCTCTGCCAGTTTACGTTCGGTGATGTCACTGTGGGTTCCCATAAAACGAGTAGGCCTTCCATTCTCGTCCCTTTCGACGATTTTTGCCCTGCCAAGTATCCACATCCAATCACCGTCTTTTCGTTTAAACCTGAACTCAACCGCGTATTCGCCAGTTTTACTGCCCAGGTATTGTTGAACTTGTTCTCTAACATACCCTATATCATCGGGATGTACCCGCTTTTCAAATTCTTCCAGAGTATGAGGAAACTCGTCAACCTGGTATCCGGACATCTTGAAATACCGCTGATCATAATACATGGTATCTGTTTTCAAGTCCCAGTCCCACATCCCCTCGTTCTTGACAGACATGGCCATATCCAGGCGTTCCTCGTTTTCCCTTAGCCTGTTTCTGCTTTCCCTGAGTTGGTTTTCTGTTCGCTTCCGTTCGGTAAACAGCAGCAAAGCTCCAAAAAGCAACATAACAACAAAAGGTACGGAACTGCGAATTAATATCTCCATGTTCCAGTCATCAGCCAGTATATCCATTCCCAGCATGGCAACAAGGGGGCCTGTTTGCCGATCCTTTAACGGAACCACCGCGGTAACCAGGGTTCCCCATCTGTCGGTGACAGGGCCAACCACAACCGCATCTTCCAATCTGAATGCCTTCAGAATTGAGCCCGGCACTTCTTCATATACAAGTCCGGGAGGGGCATAGTCCGGTGAATCCTCTTCAAGTGAATCAACCAGGAAAATAACCCTGCCATCGGTACGCTGTTTCATAAGGTAGAGAAATTTGCATCGTGGATTTACTCCCCGCATGGACGCCAGCTTGTTCTTGATGCGCAGATATTCAGGGGTATCCAGGTCTCTTTCTGAACCTGACAGGGATCGTATCTTTTTCATGTCAATGGCACGCGAAACCAGTCTCGCCTGGACAAGCAGCTCATCACGCATTGCCTGATCGGCATGGTCGGCTACCCACCACATAAGTGCGGCTCCCGCAACCAGGTTAATCATGAGAAGGACAATGATTGGTTGTTTTAATCTGTTTATCATTAGTTAGCAGTCAACCCCACGATCGGGAAGACTACTATACAAAGGGTATAATTTCAACGAATATTTAGAATTGGAATTATTTAACCTCTTAAATAATTCCAACTACTGGTTTGAAAAATCATTGAAATAATACCCATTCATTTATAATATGGTACACAAGTAATCAAAATATTATCATTTATAATAATTATTTCATTGCTACATTGAATATTCGTTAGTATATTTGTAGATATAAAAGCGCACGGCATAGCATTCGTTACACATAAATATATACGTGACAGGGCCATTACATGGCAGGTAAGCGAATTAAAATTGACCTCAACTATATCAGGCCGAATAACAGTTTTATATATCCATTATACGCCGAAACCGGCGAGAAAGTACTTGAAGCAAGGATAGTTCTTACCAGGGATCGCATTAAGAATATCATAGATCAGTTTGGCCACACTCTCTACTATGATGACATGGGTGAACTTGCGGTTATCCCGTCCTACCGCATGAACATCGCTAAAAACAAATCACGTGAATTGATGGACGAGGTATCACAAACCGGTAAACTCAGTAAAATGGCTTTTCGTGAAGCCGAGAAGGTTGTGGATGAGATTATCAGCGATCTCAGCCTCACAGAGATGGCAGCCCTCAATCTTTTAAAAGACCTGAAATCTTACGAAGAATACCTGTATAATCATTCTGTTAACGTGGGAGTTCTCAGTGCCATGCTGGCCCGTATGATAGGGAATGTCAGCGAGGAAGAGATAAAGTATCTTACCCTTGGTGCGTATCTACACGATATCGGCGAAATGCAGCTTGACAAACAGCTTCTGAACAAGGAAGGAAAATTTAATGTATCCGAGATTCAGAAGATCAAAAGGCATCCCCAGCTTGGATATGAAACGTTGAAAACGCTGAACAAGGCACATCCCATCGTGCTGCAATCTGTTCTCTTCCATCATGAGAAGCACAACAACAATGGATACTACGGGCTTCCTTACGAGAACCTCCCATCATATCCAAAGATACTTTCAATTTGTGACATATACGACGCCCTCACATCGAAACGGCCTTTCAGGGAAGCCATTGATCCCTCTTCGGCCCTGACTGCTATTGTCAACTCAACGAATCTGCACTTTGACTACAACCTGGTAAGTTTCTTCATAAACAGGCTTGGCCCAATACTGAACAACACCCATGCCTTCTATGCCCAGAACGATATCTGTGAACTGAGCACACAGGAACTTGCCCTCATTAAAGATTTCGGCATCAACGACCTGATGAAACCCCGGGTAATCGTGTTCTGCAAGTTTGAACGTCAGAAACAACAGCTGCAGGCACGGTTCTACGACTCCCCGGTTGAAGTTGACCTCTCACAGGATGTATCACGCCAGATGGTGAAGATATTGAATGACCCGAGGCAGATCAAGACAATCCGAACCAAGCTGGTAGAAAAAAAGCTCCTGTAAACAGGAGCTTTTTTGTTTGTAGCACATGCAAGTATCCCCTACCCCAGGGCTTTTTCCATTATAGAATTCAGCCGCTTTACGAAATTGGCGGGGTTCTTGATCTCTACCCCTTCAACCAGCAATGCCTGTTCAAGAAGCAGTCGTCCCACGTTTTCAAACATTGCGTCATCTTCAATTGTTTTCATGAAGGTGACGATCTTATGCGAGGGATTGATCTCCAGCACAGGTTTTACGTCTCCCATTTCCCCCTGTCCCATAGCCTTGAGGATATGCTGCATCTGCAGGGTAGGATCCTGTTGATCAAAGACGATGCATGATGGTGAATCTTCAAGACGGGAGCTGGCTTTCACGTCCTTCACCTCTTCTTTGAGAAGTTCTTTGAGCCTGGTGATTACTGGTTCTACCTCTTTTTCTTCTTCGCGGTCTTCATCGGTTTTCAGGTCTTCGGCTGAATCGGTTCTGTTGACGGATTTCAGCGGTGTCTCACCGTAGGTACCCACCTGTGAGAAGATGATGTCATCAAGCTCGTCATCCATGATGAGAACCTCGATGTCTTTCTTCTTATACATCTCAAGCAGGGGTGAATTTCGAAGGTTTTCTTCTTTCTCACCGGTTATGTAAAATATGGCATTCTGGTCGGGCTGCATGCGCGACTTGTATTCTTCAAGGCTGGTGAATTTATCGACCTTCGTTGACTTGAATCGAACCAGTTCAAGAAGTGTTTCCCTGTTGGCAAAATCCTGGTAGAGCCCTTCTTTCATTGGTCTGTTGTATTCCTGGATGAAGCTGGTGTATTTTTCCGGATCGTTTTTGGCCAGGTTCTGAAATTCTTCAAGCAGTTTTTTCACCGAGGAGGACTTGATTTTAGCAAGCACCCTGTTCTGCTGTAGAATCTCACGGCTCACGTTAAGGGGCAGGTCTTCTGAATCAATAACACCCTTCACGAACCGCAGGTAGGTGGGCATAAGCTCACGCTCATCATCGGTAATAAACACACGCTTCACGTAAAGCTTTACACCGGGCTGGTAATCGGCGTAATACATGTCAAATGGCGCCTTTTCGGGCACGTAAAACAGGGTTGTATACTCCAGGGTGCCTTCGGCCTGTGTGTGCACCCACATCAGGGGATCGCCTGTGTCATGGGCTATGGTTCTGTAAAACTCCCTGTAATCCTCGTCGGTCAGGTCACGCTTGGACTGTTTCCACATGGCAGAAGCAGCGTTGATCTGCTCGGTTTTCTGTTCTTTTTTCTCTGTCCTGTCATCACCCTCTCCCTCAAAAACCGTCTCTTCAAAGTGCAGGTAAATGGGAAATGGTATGTGGTTGGAATATTTTTTAATGATGCTTTCAACGCGCCACCGGTTGGCAAATTCTTTTCCGTCTTCAGAAAGGTAGACGACCACGGTTGTACCGCCGGTATCCCTCCGGGCCGGTTCAATTTCATATTCACCACGGCCGTCACTGGTCCACTTGAAGGCTTCTTCCTCTCCGGCTTTTCTGCTGATCACTTCAACCTTATCAGCAACCATGAAGGATGAATAAAAACCCACCCCGAACTGCCCGATAAGGTTAGAATCTTTCTTGTTGTCACCGCTCATCTGCTCTATGAATGAACGGGTTCCGGAGCGGGCTATGGTGCCAAGATGTTCAACCAGGTCTGCTTCGTTCATACCTATACCTGTATCACGTACCGTGAATGTTCCATTCTCTTCATCAAATGAGATGTCGATTCGCGGATCGAAGGGATACTCCTTGAAGGCATCATCGGTAAAGGTAAGATACTTCAACTTGTCAAGGGCATCTGAAGAGTTGGATACCAGCTCCCTGAGAAATATCTCTTTGTGTGAATACAGGGAATGGATGATGAGGTGCAGTAACTGGTTTACCTCGGTTTCAAATTTTCGTGTAGTCATTGTTCTACTCCTTGTTGATCTGTTAAAATAAAAATATTTCGGTTTATTATAAGTTACGCCGGGGAATATTAATTATACATTCACTCTGTAGCAATTTCAAAAGAAATGTTACAGGGGACAGTAAATACTTATTCTTAAATTACACCCTTTACCCGGTTTTTCAACTGTTCCCTGTAGTGGTCAATATCTATGGTTATACCCGCTACACCTGTTTCCATGGCTGCCTTTGCAACGGCGGGTGCCACCACCTGCAGCAACCTGGGATCAAATGGCTTGGGTATAATATAGTCCCGTCCGAATTGCAGCTTCACGTCACCGTAGGCCCGGCACACTTCTTGGGGTACTTCTTCCCTTGCAAGTCGGGCCAGTGCCCACGCACAGGCAAGCTTCATCTCTTCGTTGATGGCCGAGGCCCGCACATCAAGGGCACCCCTGAAAATGAATGGAAATCCCAGCACGTTATTCACCTGGTTTGGAAAGTCAGACCGGCCAGTGGCCATGATGACATCCTCCCGTACATTTCTGGCCCTGTCATAGGGTATCTCGGGATCGGGGTTTGCCATGGCAAACACTATTGGTGAAGATGCCATGGAGGACAGCATCTGGTCGGTAACTACGTCGGCAACAGATACTCCAAGAAACATATCCGCGCCATCAAGCGCGTCGGCCAGGGTTCTTCTCTCCGTATCAACCGCGAAATATTCTTTCTCAGGGCTCATGCCTTCTGTTCTCCCGCTGTAGATCACCCCCCTTGAATCGCACATGATAATATTCTCACGTTTTGCACCCAGCGATATTGCAAGATGTGCGCACGCCACTCCCGCCGCACCGGCACCGTTAAACACGATTTTAATATCCGCTATGTCTTTCTCTGCTATAAGCAGTGCGTTTATGATACCTGCGGCACTGATTATGGCGGTTCCATGCTGATCATCATGGAAGACAGGGATATCAAGCTGTTTCTTCAATTCGCGCTCGATGTAAAAACATTCGGGTGCCTTTATATCTTCCAGGTTGATACCGCCGAATGTGGGCTGCATCAGGCGGCAGGCTTTAATTATCTCATCGGGATCATCTG
Organism: uncultured Leptospiraceae bacterium; assembly: GCA_964629365.1. Lineage (GTDB taxonomy): Bacteria > Spirochaetota > UBA4802 > UBA4802 > UB4802 > M55B154. The sequence continues at coordinate 3,051 of CAZVRB010000064.1, read as the reverse complement.
TATCAAGTTCGATATCGAACACATCAACATCAGCGAATCTTTTAAAGAGAATACCCTTCCCTTCCATAACAGGCTTTGATGCCAGCGCTCCCATCTTTCCAAGTCCAAGTACCGCTGAACCGTTGGAAACAACCGCAACAAGGTTTCCCTTTGCGGTGTATTCGTATGCAGAGGCCGGATTTTCGGCTATTTCACGCACCGGCCATGCCACTCCCGGTGTATAAGCGAGGGACAGGTCTTCCTGCGTGGCACAGGGTTTTGAGCTTATTACTTCAATCTTGCCCTTCCTGTTGCCTGTATGGTATGCAAGGGCTTTTTCCCTGTAATTGTTTTCAGATGTTTTACTCATTTTGTTCATTCCTTTCGTTGATTATAAAGATTACAACGCTATCCGAAGGGCCCTTTTATGTATAGAATTTTTCACTCTTTACGGATTCTCGGGAATTAAAAAACTGGGCTCATTCCGGAATGTTGGGAAAAACCATCAAAATATATTATATGAAACCGCCCCCTTCGCTCGACGCCGTGCTGAGCGACGCCGAAGCATAAACGCAGATGATTAGTGAATAGTGAGCCGTGAGAAGTGAACTGATATAATATCCTGACGAACCGGCAATTAGAGAATCAACCCTCCGTGAGAACCCCTGTTCGGTTCTAATCTTACAAAAAGCCCTGATATAATTATAAACAATATACGATGACAGCATAACAATTTTAAAAAAACATTGCATGTTTGTAATAATTTTTCTATTATTGCTCACATTCTTCTACACAAGGGGGCCCTGATGAACGCTGTACATACTTTTTTTCGAAATATTGTTTATACCGTTATCCTCTTTTCTTTAATCCTGCTGGTATCGTGCTCAGGGGGAATTACATTCACTCCTATCGACGGGTTCAGCGATGAGGCCAACAGCCAGATAAAGGAATTCCTGGTGAAGATGAAAGATTACCAGGACCGTAAGCTGGCAGTCTTTGACGGTGACGGTACCGTGTTCGGACAGGCACCCCATTACCTTGCTGATGAATGCCTGTACATGTATGCCGCCGATCACCCCGAACGGAAGCCAGGTATTATTGATAAGATGAAAACCCAGTCCAACGTGTCCCTTCCCTACGTACAAAACAGGGTGCACTACCTTTCCGGGCTCACCCTTGAAGAAGTGAGAAACCTTGGTGATGCATGTTTCAAAAAATATTACAGCAACAAGATATACCCCCCCATGAAAAAACTCATTGGCATTCTCATGGATAACGGTTTCGAGGTATGGGTGGTAACCGCTTCACCCGAGGCCCTGTATCAGAAATTCTTAAGCCGGGAGCTGGGCATACCTGTCACCCACGTGGTTGGTGTTAAGTCTGTTGTTAAGAACGGGGTTATCACCGGCCGGATGGTACAGCCTGTTCCACAGGATCACGGAAAGATGTACGCCATCGAAACATTCGTGCAGGACAGGCCCCAACTTGTTGCCGGCAACAGCCGGGGTGACAAGGAGATGATAGAGTACAGCAGCGGTCTGAAGATCATGGTAAACCCCGACCGGCACGTGGCTCCCGACCAGGACATAAGCATGGCCGATTATGCGAAGAAACATAACTGGCTTACCATTGACATACAGGACATACCTCCTGAAGATTTTCCATGGATATCTTCGAAAGAATTTAACATTCGCGTGAACAAATCAAGGAAGGCAGCTGAGTGATGATACTTGACAAGATAAAATCTTTTTTCGCCCCGCCTCCACCTGTAAAGCGGTTGCCTGAAGAAAAGGTTAATAAGCTATACCCGAAATTCAGATGGAATATTCTTGAATCTACCTTTATCGGGTATGCCACCTTTTACATTGTCCGCAACAACCTGTCAACGGTGGCAAAGGATATGGAGCATGTTCTTTCCTACGACTACTCCATGATAGGCAATATCCTTGCTATCAGTGCCATAACTTATGGTATCGGAAAGTTCCTGATGGGATCCCTCTCAGATCGCAGCAACGTTCGGCGATTCATGCCATTTGGGCTGCTCTTAACTGCCGCATGCAACTTCGCTTTCGGCGGTATCGTCAGCTACCCGGTGCACCTGGCACTCTGGGCATTAAACGGTTTCATACAGGGAATGGGGTGGCCTCCATGTGGCCGATCCATTGGTCACTGGTATAGTGTTCGTGAACGGGGTACAGTGTTCGCCATATGGAATATCGCCCACAACATCGGCGGTGGTCTTGCGGGAATCATTGCCGCCAACGCGGCGGCCAAATGGGGCTGGCAGTCTGCTTTTTACGTACCCGGTGTGCTTGCTGTTATATGCGCCATATACCTGTTCTGGCGTCTTCGGGACACTCCACAGTCAGTTGGACTTCCACCAATCGAAGAATACAAGGACGATTTTACAGAGTATGAAAGGGAACATGGCCTGAGCGAAAAAGAACTCTCCACAAAAGAGCTTTTTATAGACAACATTTTCAAGAACAAGCTGCTCTGGCTGGCGGCAATGGCCAACTTCTTTGTATACATCGCCCGCTACAGCATGCTTGATTGGGGGCCGGTATACCTGAGGGAGATTAAAGGGGCCACTCTTGAAGGAGGGGGCCTTGCCATTCTTATACTTGAATTCGGGGGTATACCCTCCACCCTTCTTTTTGGCTGGCTTTCAGACAAGCTTGAGGGCCGCCGCGCCATGGTGAGCCTCTTGTGCATGATCCCCATACTTGGGGCATTCTGGGGTATCCTGGTTAATCCACCGGGTAACCTGTGGTTTGACATGACCATGCTGGCCATCGTGGGATTCTTTGTCTATCCACCGGTGATGATGCTGGGGGTTATGGGTCTTGACTTTACCAGCAAAAAGGCTGTGGGCACCGCCGCCGGTTTCATCGGCATGTTCGGCTACATGGGAAGAACCGTACAGGCCAAGGGCTTCGGCTGGATGGCTGATTACTTCACCCCCCTGTATGGCAAGGAATACGCCTGGGAACTGGTAATCTACGCTATCCTGGGGTGTACCCTCATGTCCATCATCCTGCTGTCATTCAGCTGGAACGTTAAGCCGAAACG
>CAZVRB010000063.1:0-23379 GCA_964629365.1 uncultured Leptospiraceae bacterium | reverse complement strand
CTTTATAAAGATGTAAATATTTAAATGGGTTGACAGGTTTCTACATAGCAGACGCTGAGGAAAAGCACCAACTCCCCGCGTTCCCCGCGTCTCCGCGTGATACTATTATTGAATTTTCAATCGATTCTGATCACACATCATCTGTGTTAATCCGCGTGTATCGAGCGAAGCGGGCGGTTTCATATTTTTTAGAATAGTATGATATAACAAGCTCCTCATTTTATGAGTAATAAGATGTGCAATCTTAAAATAATTTATTATTCATTTTCCCTTTTGTAAACTTTACGTTCTTCGTACATGCGTGATGACCCATGCAGATACATCGAAATGTTGGATACATGAAATAATTAAATTAAATATTTGACATGGCTCAATGCGGTAAACAGAATAGTGATATCAATATAATAACACTCAAAATCGGTAGTGTACATACAACCCATGAAGAACGTCTACTTCGATAACGCGGCTACGTCCTGGCCGAAGCCCCCTGAAATGATTGATGCTATGAATCGTTATAATGAGACAATCGGTGGGAACCCGGGAAGGTCGGGACATCATCTCTCGGTGGAGGCTGCCCGTATTATATTTGAAACCCGTGAACTAATTGCCCAATTGTTCAATATTGACGATCCATTCCAGTTAATCTTTACCAGGAATGCCACCGAAGCATTAAACCAGGTCATATTCGGCATGGTGAAGAATGGTCATCATGTAGTTACTTCAGGTATGGAACACAATTCTGTTATGCGGCCTCTTCGATACCTTGAACATCATGGTTTGAAGATAACCGTTGTGCCCTGCTTTCAGGATGGGAGTATTGATCCCCATGAAATCGAAAAGTCAATCTGTTCTCACACAAAAATGATTATCATGACACACGCCTCCAATGTAACCGGAACTATCATGCCGGTGAAAGAGGTGGGACATATAGCAGCCAGTCACGGCATTCCCTTCTGTGTTGACGCGGCCCAGTCTGCCGGGGCCATCCCCATTGACGTTGAAGACATGAACATCAGCCTTCTTGCGTTTACCGGCCACAAGTCTTTGTATGGTCCGCAGGGAACAGGGGGACTTTACATAAAGAAAGGACTGGAAAATGATCTTGATCCCAGGATGATGGGTGGCACCGGAAGCAGGTCTGAATTCGAAATGCAGCCTGATTTCATGCCTGACAGGTTTGAATCAGGTACACCAAATGCCATAGGACTTGCTGGCCTGGGAGCATCTGCCAGGTTTATTCTTAACCGGGGGATTGATACCATAAGATCAACCGAATTAACACTCACCACATTGTTTCTTGATAATGCCGGGGATATTCCGGGAGTACGGCTATATGGCACCCGAAAAGCTGATCTTTGCACCCCCGTAGTATCATTTACGCTAGAGGGGATATCCCCCTCGGAAGTATCACAAATACTTGATGAGAAATTTTCAATCCTGTCACGGCCCGGTCTGCACTGCGCGCCAGCGGCACATCGCACTATAAACACACTCCCCGGGGGAACTGTGCGATTCAGTTTCGGACATTTTAATACAACTGATGAAATAACATATGCCATAGATGCTGTCAAAAAGATCGCATCTGGTACAATTAAAGGAGATGTAGTATGAATGAAAAAATTGACGCAAGGGGTCTTGCCTGCCCGCAGCCGGTTGTTCTTGCGAAAAAATCACTGGAAACAAGCGACACCGTCATTGTTATTGTTGATAACGAAACAGCACGGGAAAACGTAAAACGCCTTGGCGAGAAGTCAGGATGTACAGTATCAATCGATGACACGGAAAACGGAACATTTACCCTTACCCTTTCAAAAACTGATACAGAGCAATCAACCGGGGATATCACAGCAGTGCCATCATCCTCAACTACAGGACCAAATGTATTTGTAATATCCGCCAATACAATGGGCGGGGGTGATGATGAGCTGGGTGAACTCCTGATGAAAGCATTTATTCACACCATCTTCGACCTTGATTATCTTCCGGATACGTTGATCTTCTACAACACCGGTGTAAAACTTGCCGTGAAAAACTCGGATGTGCTGGATGATTTAAAACAACTTGAACATGACGGTGTTGAAATCCTGGTCTGCGGCACGTGCGCGAATTTTTTCAACATAAAGGATGACATTGCCGTAGGTATAGTATCAAACATGTATGATATTGCCGGTACAATGTCAAGAGCAGGAAGGATTGTCAGTCCATGATGTCACTACAATCATATTGTGTTGTATTGTTCAAATCAGTCAGCCATGCCATGAGGGCAGAGAAAATTCTTAAAAACGAGAAAATTCCCTTTAAGATAATCCCCGTACCTAAAAGCATCAGTTCTGACTGCGGTGTATGCATACGTTTTACACCGGAATACAAGGAAGATATTGAGGCCGTACTTAATGGTGTCGTGGAATACAGCGAGATTCGTGAATTATATTGATGTTATCCTGTTTTCAGGGTACAAAGCGTATCATATAACAATTGTGCAGGCGGGGAAAAATGTTTTTTGTTCTGGTGAACAATAAAAAAATCTCTTTCGATGCACAACCCGTTTACCTCGATTTTTTTCAGTCGATTAAGCTGCAGCTCATTATTGATGCATAAATTTGAGATAAACGCAACTCCCAGTCCCGCGCTAACCATTTCCTTCACACTTTCAGATGTGTGACATTCAGCTACTATGTTAAGATTGGACGGGTATACATCATACTGTTTCAGGGCATGCATATACGCGCTCAGGGTACCTGATCCATATTCCCTGTTGATAAAGGGAAGACCTGTTAAATCATTTACCGTCAGTGTATCCGGATAATCATGATTACCTATAAGCACAATTGTATCGCTGATAATCTTTTTGTAGGTAAGCGAAGGATGGATCACCTTTTTCCCTACTATGCCAATTTCAGAATACCCTTCCCGAATCATGTCAATGGCTTCCCGACTGTCATGAACATCAATATGAAAAAAATAATCAGGATATTCTCTTAATATCTGCGAAAGTATCGATGGTAAAAGATACCCGGAGGGGATTGTACTGGCTACGATCCTGCTTACTCCACCAGATACTGCTGTTTTCAAATCAGCATGCAAGTGATCAACGGCAAGTGTAACTTTTTCGCAAAATTTCTTAAAGATCACCCCTTCAGGTGTTAAAATAAATTTTTTGCTGTTTCGGCTAATAAGGGTTACACCAAGCATTTCTTCAAGCTGCATCAGGTGGTGACTCAATGTTGACTGCCCCTTATGAAGCTTTCTTGAAGCTTTTGTGATACTCTTTTCATTTTGAATTTCAAGAAAATATTTTAATTGGAGGTAGTTAAAGTTTGCTTCTTTCATTATCATTCTCAATTATCATAATATTAATTATAAGGGCGGGAAAGAAAAAATCCTTCCCGCCCTTATAGTACTTATGATATTTTTCTGTTTCCTGATGATAATGATTGTGCAATGTTAAACGCCTTTCTTTTCAAAGAAGGCAGACCCAGTGTAAAAATTGAAAGGAAAGCATAGATGCTCTTAACTTCTTCTGCTTTGGCAATATCAATAGCCACAGCATCCTTCCCGGTGGGAAGTCCATATTTTTCCGGCTTATCTTTCAAAACAGTTATCACACGAAGTCCGCCAAACTCTTCCAGACCATATATGCACGCGTTTGGATAGGTCCCTTTTATTTCCTTCAACCTCTCCTGGGCTTTTTCAATCATGGCCAAACGATGACCAAACTGAAGAGCGTAAGATGGGCACGTGTTTACACAAGCGGGAACATCTCTTTCATTTAGAGTACACGCGTTACATTTATGAGATTTATCCTTTTGTACAATCTCCTGCCCTACATCATTGACATGTGTGAAATTGCTCACCTGTGGCACATGATATACACACGCGTTCACACAGGCGCCACATCCAATACACTTGTCCTGATCAATGATAGTCCAGCCATCAACTTTTGAGATTGCATTCTCGGGACATACCCTCATACAATTGGCTTCATTACAGTGGTTACACTTGGTATGCTTGATTGACCATACCGGATGAATAGGATTACTTCTATCCAGTTCAGAAAAAACCACGTGATTCCAGGTAATAGCTGACAATACCACGGGATTGGTATATTCAGTACCTTGAAAAAACTCGGTTTTTTCTCCCGGAAGACCATTCCACTGCTTACAAGCCACCTGGCATGCGCGGCATCCCTGACATTTCGTTATATCTACTAAAAAAGCTTTATCTGCCATTTTTCACCCTCCTATACCTTTCTAATGTCTACCAGGAATGCTTTAAATTCCGGTATCATAGTATTTGCGTCACCGATATGCGGTGTAAGGGTGTTGCATGCGTCGCCCGATGCGGCACAACCATGCCCGAAATGCCAAACCATACCTACCATTTCAACCTGCTTGCCATTGATCAGCCAGGGCTGAACTCTTTCAGTAACAAGGGCGAATGATTCAATAGAGCCTCTTTTCGATAAAATCTTGACCCTGTCACCATTCTTAATGCCTTTCTTTTTAGCAAGAGAAGGACTGATCTCACAAAACATATCAGGCACAAGTTCAGTCAACCATGGAAGGTTTCTTGTCATCGCACCAGCCTGCCAGTGCTCAGTTACCCTGTACGAAGTGGCAACATAAGGATACTGTGATGCCTGGCCAAACTCACCGGCCGTTGAAGACAATATCACCGTTGCAGGGTTAACCTTCTGTGAATTCATTATATTACGGGTAGGACTTTCCATTGGCTCGTAATGCTCAGCAAAGGGACCATCAGCAAGTCCACTGGCAAAAAGTCTTCCTACACCCTCAGGAAGCATGATAAAGGGGTTTTTCTTTCCCGGAGGAGCTCCTCCATCGGGAACATCGCCAACCCATTTACTGCCATTCCATCGTATAACCGGTTTTTCGGGATCCCACGGCTGACCTTTCAGGTCTACACTGGCCCTGTTATAGATAATCCTTCTATTAACCGGCCAGCACCATGACCACTCGTGGTACATGCCCATCTTCGACTTGTCTTTCTTGCCACGGCGGGCCATGTTATTCCCGTCCTCGTTATAGCTTCCGCTGTAAAGCCAGTTACCGCTGGCGGTTGTTCCGTCATCCTTCAGCTTTGTGAAGTTTGCCATCAGGTCACCCTGCTGGGAATTACTCTTCCAGGTAAAACCATTGATCTCCCTGGCAACCATGTGGGGATCACATTCGTGATGCCCTTCAGGCATGTAATTCCAGTAGGCCTTGAGTATGGGATCAGGCAGGGCAACTTTTTTACCGGCTTTCACATCTTCAGCATACAATTTCCTGATTTCCTTGAAAAGCTTATCAATTAAATCGAGGTCGGTAATGGCGTCCCCGGGAGGATTCTGTGCCTTGTAACGCCACTGGGCCCATCTTCCGGAGTTGGAAACACTTCCTTCTTTTTCCACCGAAGATGCCATGGGCAGAAGAAATACTTCCGTCTTGATTTTCCTGGGATCAGCTCCCGGACGATTCCAGAATACGGCCGTATCAGTTTCCCATATATCCGCGCAGATCAGCCAGTCAAGTTTTTCAAGAGCCTTGGCTTCTTTATCAGCATTTGGTCCACCAACAACAGGATTTGTTCCCATTAATATGGCTCCCTGATGCTTGCCCACGTACATATCTTCAAAAAGTACAATATGTGGATAGGGTTTGGAAGCCTTTGGTATCCAATCGTATCCGAAATCGTTATCTTTTGTGGCATTGTCACCGTACCAGGCCTTGAGAAGGCTTACCAGGTATTTGGGTTTATGCTGCCACCAGTTAACACTCATGGGATCATTGGTTTTGGGTGTATTGTTCTCAATGTACGCCTGCAGATTCACATCTTTCTTCGGGCCGAATATCTTGGGTATACCAAGATAACCCGGAAGGATATGCCATAGTAAACAATGGTCAGTTGAACCCTGAACATTTGATTCACCACGAAGGGCGTTTATACCACCACCGGCAAGGCCGATATTGCCCATTAGAAGCTGCAGCATGGCGTATGTCCGGATATTCTGTGTACCAATGGTATGCTGTGTAGTACCCATGGCATACATGATAGTAGCAACCCTGTCAGGCTTGTGGGTACTTGTGTACATCTCTGCAATCTGTTTGAAAGAATCCTCTGGGCAACCAGTTATCGCAGAAACCTTTTTCGGGGTATACCGTGAAACATGTTTCTTCAATAACTGGTATACACAGTTGGGATCTTGCAGGGTTTTATCCTGTTTCGGGATTCCCCTGGAATCAAGCTGATAGCCCCAGGTGTCCTTTGAGTATTTCCTGGCGCTTCCATTATACCCGGTAAAAAGTCCATTGCGAAAGCCGAACTTTGGGTCTACCAGGTATGATGCGTTGGTATATTCAACAACGTAATCTTTCTGAATCCTGTCATTCTTGAGGGCATAATTGATAATGCCATTCATGAAGGCAATATCTGTTCCCGGTCGTATGGGAGCATACAGATCAGAAAGTGAAGAAGTTCGGGTGTACCTGGGGTCAACACTGATAAGCTTACCACCGTTGTCCCTGGCCTTCTGAACCCATTTAAAAGAAATTGGATGATTCTCGGCAGCATTACTACCAATGATCATTATGACATCGGCATGCTTGAGATCAATCCAGTGATTTGTCATGGCACCACGGCCAAATGTGTTCGCCAAACTGGCGACAGTTGCGCTGTGTCAAATACGCGCCTGATGTTCCAGGTACGATATACCCATAATACGGGCAAACTTTGACCAGACATAGCACTCTTCGTTATCAAGGGCGGCGCCGCCAAGTCCTACAAGGCCACTTGCCCTGTTAACCGTATAACCGCCTTCCTTTTCAACAAAGGTATCATCCCGGGTGTCCTTGATACGTTTAGCCATTAGTTTAAAGGCTTGCTCCCAGGATATCGTCTCCCATTCAGCTGAACCGGGTTTTCGATATTGTACTTTATCTAGTCGTTTTTTTAGGGGATTAACAGCCACCTGGTACAGGGCATTACCCTTTGAACATAGTGTTCCCAGGTTAATGGGGTGATCGGGATCACCTTCAATATTTACGATCTTGCCATCCCTGGCAGAAACAATAAGACCACAACCTACTCCACAGTAAGGACAAATCGTGGTACTTTCCTTTGTTCCTCTCAGCTTATCGGTTTTTGAGCAACCAGTTAAAAAGGAAACTCCACCGAGGAATGCCCCTGCCGCAGTTGTCCCTGACAACTTAAGGAAATCCCTTCTACTTATAGGCATTTTTCTACCTCCTGAGTTTGGGAATAATAATAGATAATAAAAGCAACCTGCCATTCTTTATATATACAAGACTTATGTCTCATACATAAGACAGAACAAACAAGCTCTTCTTTCCAAACACGGGAGGCAAATCGATTTCTCAACTTACCCTGTCGATCTTGCCCCATAGCGCCAAAGCACCTTAGGCAACAAGACTCGAAGAGGTTTATGTGTACTTTTCAATTGATTGTGTTTTTTGTCAAATATTATATTCAAATTATTGTATAAGAATATTTTTTCAAGTGTATACATTTATCAACAAAACGTCCTGTATATCGCCAGGTAATGACATTACCCGTATCGTTTAAAATCATTTGACAAATCCCCCCCTCTCATCTGCTATGTTCTTCATAGACTTAAAGATAACTGGAAAAATCGGGGATATGTAATGACCATTTTAGATCACAGCGACTATCTTAACAAAATCCGTGAGGAAATAATTAAAGCTGACCTTTTACAGGAGCACATCATTGACTTTTATCAGTCACTTTTCGATTTTCAGAAATCCAGCTACCTGGAATTTAAAGATATTGATATTGAGCTTTTAAATGAAAAGAATGACTCCCTGCCGCTACTTGAAAGCCATCAGCTTGCTTTTCCTGAAACACTACAGCCCTTTCTTGATAACTCACTGAAAGAATTATTAAAAATAATTGAAAACTACCAGAAAGATTTTCGTTTTGATACACTTGAATCAATGCTTCATTCTGATTTCCCACTCTACCTTCAGCTTGTCAAAAAACTCATTGAGCGGGATTATGATTCGCTGGAAAAAACCGCCACCACAGCAAAAACGGGTCTTGAAGGCTTATTATTCGTTGTTATTAACCAGTTTAAACCGGTGTTCATTGCACTACGGGAAACACATATGAGAGAGTATGATGCACCCGACTGGACAGAACCTGTTTGTCCATTTTGTGGCTTTTTGCCTGACATGGCAAAGATCGTATCATCCAAAGACAATAAACGGCTGCTTCATTGCGCCCTCTGTGAAAATGAATGGCAATTTAAGCGGGTATGCTGCACGATATGTGGAAACCAGGATGTTGAAACCCTGGGATTCTATATATATGAAGAAAACGAATTATACCGGTTTGATTACTGCGAAAAATGCAAGGGATACATAAAAACACTGCATATTCCTGAACAGTTTGATGACTCAAGGTATAATCTTACTGTAGAAAACATTATCACCAGCTTTCTGGATGCATCGGCCATTGATATGGGTTATAAAAAACCATAGAGAACACGACATGAATAATACTATTTCCGCATATATTCTCGCGGGTGGGAAAAGCACCCGTTTCAAAGGGGACAAGACACTTTATTCATTTAATGGAAAACCCCTTATTGAACATGTGTATGAAAAAATCAGGCCATTATTTGACGAGACAGGTATAATATCCAACGATACTGAAAAATTCAATTACCTGGGAATACCAGTATACCCGGACATTATTGAAGGCAAAGGGCCAATTGGAGGAATTTACACCGCCCTGAATGTATCGAAAGCCCACAGGGTTTTTATATTTGCAACCGACATGCCCTATTTGAGCGGTGAATTTATATCATACATGGCACAGCTTCCTGATTTTTATGATGTTACGGTACCTCATTTATATGGCAACTATGAACCTCTTCATGCCATCTATTCGAAGAACTGCATCCCCCCCATAAAAGATATTGTTGATGCTGATGAAAGAAAAATTATTAAATTTTTCCAAAAGGTTGCCCTGCGCGAAGTGATCGAAGACGAGATATTCTTCTACGCCGAGGACCCCTCCAGCATCTTTGCTAATATCAATTACCAGGATGATATAACACCCCTGCATTGAAGAAAAGAATGAATCTACCTGAATATAAAAACATACCCGTTCATGAATACTCAAATAAAACCATAAAAGATATTGAAATTGCAATTAGTACAGAATATCCGGTGCTTGTTATGCTGAATGGGCAACCTTTTATTACAATTGCATGCTCTGGTAATAACATGGAAGAACTGTTGACCGGTCACCTTGTTGCAGAAGGGGTAATAGAAAAAACAAGTGATATTACGCAAATAGAGATGGACACCAATGCAATGGTGGCAGCTGTCACAGTTTCCCCGACTGAGCCGGTATCACGGGCTCTTTCACGAATTCCTTCCCTTGTCACCTGCGGGAAGGGAAGCAAGAGGGAACTGCCAGCCGAAAATTACGTGTACAGGTCACTTCCCGACGTCAGGGCTGATGTTATACTTGATGCCATGAATACTTTTTTATCCCAATCATCACTTCACAAAAAGACCCATGGCGTCCACAGCAGCGCCCTGGTAAACATTCACGGCAACCAGGAAGCTTTTTTTGATGAAATAGGCCGCCATAATGCGATTGACAAGGTTATTGGCTATGCGTTCACCAATAACCTTGCCCTTAATGATAAAATGATCCTGTCAACCGGCAGGATCTCCAGTGAAATTATCATGAAATCTATTTTCGCACGGGTACCTGTTCTCGTATCCCGGGCTTCCCCCACCACGTATTGCGTTGATCTGATAAAAAAATACAACATATTATGTATTTGCAGAACAAGAAATAACAGCTTCATCATTATAAATGGTGAAAACCATGTGCTGACCTGAAAAATCCTGCATTATCCAAAAAAAATTTTTTTTATTGTGTTGACACAAAACTTCCATTTTTAGATAGTAAATCCGTCTAACAAAAAGATATTATATTTACTAAATAACTCCCCAATATAAGGAGTACAAACGTGAAACGATCACTACTTCTCTTTGGCATTCCCTTTATAGTTTTACTGGCTATTTCCTTTATACTTTTCGGTAAGTCTTGTGATTACGTTATGGCGAACAAAGCAGAAAAGGCCATACCATTTGATCACAAATCGCACCTGGTAAAAATGGATAAAGATGACGCGGTTTCAATCTACGGCATATCAGATTGCACCGATTGTCATGGATATTATTCGAATGGAAGATTTAAGGGTATCCCAACGGTAGAAACTTGTGTTGGTTGCCATAGTCGCGAAGGCTCCACCACGGTCACCCGTGTTGATGGAAGGTCCCTGCCGGCCAGAAAGCCCATGTTTGATGACTACAAGGACAGTGACAGTCCCTGGGAATCATACGCACGGCAGCCCAGCCTTGTATATTTCAGTCATTTAGCCGTTATGGAAGGGGCAAAAGAACACGGCACCCTGGCCGCCCAATGTGCCGCTTGTCATGGGAACAAGGCGGAAAGCAGACGCGCATCAATTAAGACTGAAGGCATGATGCCCATGGGACAATGCATGGATTGTCATACCGCTTTAAAGCTGAGTAATAAATGTGCAGTTTGTCATGACTGATTAGAAAAAGAATACAAACAGACAAAGTAAAGTCGTCTATATACAAAAAAAGGATAACCAGTGGTTATCCTTTTTTTGTGTTCTACTTTCTACAGTAATATCAATTCATTATACATCTACTGGCTCTTCCTTTCAAACCAGTCATCAGATGGGGTCTCCGTGTAACGGCCTTCCACCTGGTCCCAGTAGTACCCGCTACCCATCATGTCCTTTATTCGCCAGTCGGGGGTTGATGCCGATGCCGCATCTTTTCCTGTTGCTTTTCTTCGCCACCAGCTTATTGTACATTCAACAGGAGGTTCAAAATCATACGTCCAGAAATAATGATATCGAACTGAAACATGTTTTTTGTCAATTTCCCATGAATTGTAATACCATGGCCTCAGTGATGTACAGGCTACTTGTTCACGCAAAGCTGAATTATTGTCACACACAAATCCCAGGTCCAGACCGGTTGTATTGTACAACTCCACCACAAAGCCGGGATACTCGTCCATTATGTTAAAAAGCCACCATCGGCTTCGTTCTCCTGTCCAGTCATTGTTCCCGTCACCATCCATGTCACCCAGGTAACTCTTGCCATTTTTTGTCCAGGCAGGATCAAGCAATGCAACACGGTCGGGCAGCATGTTTTCAGACAGCACCCCGTCATTTATGGCGTCATATACAGAGCCGGAAAGGTAACATGCCAGCTGGCTGCCAAGAGAATGGCCGGCAATTCTTACCTTCCCGCTTGTGTTACCCGAGACAGCCTGCACGTACTGCTGATAAAGGATATTACCAATGGAAGTACCTGGTGACTGTGTTGTACTGTACGTCCCGTCATCGAGACGATATCTCATTCCTTTTGGACCATACGCACTCCATATCTTTGCCTCGGCATCAGCCACTTCACTCTCATCGGCAAACTGGTTCCAGTAAAATACACCCACATTCCAGCCTTTTTCCAGCCAGGAATGATGCACAAACTCATCAGCACCCCCATGTACAAAATGAAAATTCTCCCGTGCATATCCGTTCACGCTGGTACCATTCTGCCACCCATGACAGTAAATAACCACCGGTTTTGACGGGTCGTAATACTGATTTCCCTGGCCACTGACAAATTTCTCACAATTATTGTTATACCCATACCAGTACAGTCCGTAGTCCAGGTGTTCAATTGCAGCACTTCCAGGCTGCCCCTGTGATACGAAAAAAACAACTCCAAGTAAAATAATGCAAACTGACAGTAATTTGCTTCTCATAACTCCCCCTCATGCAGTATTATATCGTTATCGATATTTATAATGATTATAAATGTACACCACGGGTGATATCATGTCAACTATAAACCGTCCAGACTGCCTATTTTTTTAGAGTGAGAAATTTTTTAAAATCTTACTCCACCAGTGGCTGAAAAGCGCATTGAATGCATGGGCACATCCACATACCTGATTATCATGTAATCGATACCGCTTTCCATAAAGAATGAAGGGGTAAAGGGGATTTCAACTGAAAGACCTGAAACGAAGTACTCATCTCTTGAAGTATACATTGCTGGCTCTGAATATTCAGCCTGTTCACTAAACCTGCTAAGTGCGATTCCTCCTCCGGCAGAAATTTTTAAAACAATTGATCCCATCATGAGTACGGGGTAGAATATCCGTCCTCCACCGTGAATCAGGTTCATGCTGGTTGCCACCCTGCCGGTTTGATCTTTTCCGCTGTAGGCGGTGTATGATCCCTCCAAAAGAAACCCAAGGTAATCGGCAAATGGGATATGCTTCAATACCGGGACAGCATGCAGGCCTGTATCACCGGCAACATGAAACCCTGCCATTGATACTTCCAACACATCAGACCAGCTGGATACCGGCATAGCTGCATGATATCCCAGTGATACATTAAACGAAACCGGCATGTCCGCTGCGGGCTTTCGTCCCCGGCGAGAGTTTTCAACAATAAACACATCTTTTGCCCTGACACGCTTGCCGCCAGGGTTTACAATTTCAAGATCATATGATCCCGTTTCTGCGTTGTTCAGCTGTACATTAAATTGTATCTCAGAGTCAGACCTGTATCGGATGTTGCTGACATCCAGGGACAGATCATCCCGCGAAAGGCGCACAAGGGCCCCCCGTACAATGTTTTCTCCAGCAAGGGTTATCTCCCTGCTGTCAACACCTCTTTCTGCCTTATCCGGAGATATCAGGCTAAACCCTGGTAGTGGTGTTTCAACGATCACGAGAGAAGCCCAATCAGACCAGCTTCCCACCTTGTTAAATTTATTAACAGCCCCAACTCGAAATCGATATTCACCCCGGGCTAAAGAAACCTTCAATGTATTGGTATCAACTCTTCTTGTAATAACCGACCTGCTGTTACTGTTAATTATCTCAACAACATATTCAGTAGCACCCTCTACAGGAACCCATTTCAGGTAAGGGCTTGAACTTCCACCAGGTTTATTTTCACCTTCACCCTGCGAGTACAGCGGCATTGTCAAAACAATTACCATAACTATTATCCATAACATTGAAGTTATTTTCAACCGTGAGTTACTCATATTGAATTCTGGGTGATATGATTTTGGGCCTGTTCATTCTTCGCCCTAAAGTAACTATAAAACTATTATGCTCTTCCCCGCTTTCCCTTAACACAACTGAATTGTCATCACGCGCGGTATCAAGGGCCTTAACAGTCCATTCAAATCTACCCTCATCAAGGAGGTGCAGTTGATCCATTTTGATACTTGTTGATTTTGTACGGTATTCTTTTACCTTCTTTCTTTTCGTTCCATCGACAGAAAAAAGAGATACCACGTATTCATCAGCACCATCCACGCTCTCCCATGCCATCGTGAAAGAATTGCTTGATTTCAAATTCACTATATCACCTGTCCTGGGGGTAAGCACCACTGGAGAGTAGAGATTTCCACGAATTTTCATCAAACGGGGTACACTTCGGGCAACATCATCACCATCAGGGTTTATCAGGGTTATCCTCCAGAAATATTCACCTGCCTCAAGGGAAGGTATAGTAACACTGCTTGCGGAAACCATACGTGAATCATAAATATTCTTGTAATCATATCCTGCTGATATTTCCAGCTTATGCCTGAAATCACTTCCATACCCTCTCCATGAAAAAGTAACCGGTACATCGGTTTTGCCGGGCGGGATGGATATTTCGGCAGATTCTGACGGTTTGATCAAACCGATATCATATTCCCGGTCTACTGAAAAAGTTCTTCTTTCACTGAATAGTTCAGAATCAACGTTGTTTTCAATTACCGGCGCCACCTGCCAGTAGTATTTACCGGGTTTCAATGGTTTTTCCATCAGCAACACGTTATTAGCAGTTCTATTTTTCCACACCTCTCCTGAAAATGAAGGATTATCGGCAACCTGCAGCTCATATTTGTCCACCCCCTTCATTTTCTTCCAGGAAAACGGGATTGCCTGCCAGTTCACCGCGTCCCGGATAACACGTTCATCCCCTTCAGGACGGATCAGCTGCACAGAACTTCCGGGTGTAAACGACGCCATGGTAAAGCTGTACACCTTGCTGTTTATAGAGTACTCTTTAAGTCCCTGAAGCGCCGCCTCTCCCCGTACCGACCAGTAATACGTACCTTTATCGGCAGGGATATCAACGGCTGTATCCGTTACAATACTGTTTTTACGTATAATAATTTCTTCCATTTCAGGGTCACGTGCCACGCGTAGCTCGTATGAATTCATGTGCCTGTGGGGCTTCCATGAAAAACGAACCAGCTGCGTCTCTCCTGCTGCAGTAATTGTCCCTGAATCAACCGGCCTTACCAATTCAAGTGGTTCTATCTTCAGAACAGTAAATTTGCTCCAGTCAGAAGAGGCAGTATCCTTTTTCACGCTGGATATGCGCCAGTAATAGCCCCCCTCTTTTAATCTCTTAACGGTTGATGTTCCTGTCACATTTGATCTTGTTATAATATCTTTAAAATTTCTATCACCCGCAATTTCCAGCATGGCATCCCCTACCGGCTGATTATATTCCCAGGTGAACCGTACCGGCTGGACACTTCCCCTTCCCGCGATAAAGGTACCTGGTTCAGGTGCAACAAGTGTCACCGGCAACGTTGTCACACGGGCGCCACTGCTGCCAGGCCGGAACTCTGCTTTCTGGTTACTTGAAAGAACCACGTCGTCTTCACCTTCAGACAGTAATCTTGCTTCACCTTCACGCACCGTTACATCAACTTCTTCATTTTCTTCTTTTTTCATCATCAGGTGACTTTCGTCTACAGCCACATTCAGCGCGCCGGCAGTGATTGCCAGTTGAAACGATCCATCCTCCTTTCGCTTCCTGGCCGTCATAGATCCCCGGGTGAAATCTACCGCCATTTTTCGTTCAGTAACACTCAGCAATACCATGCTATTCTCATGAAGGGAGATTTCAGTTCCATCCCGCAGTTTTATAACGGCTTCAGAAAGATCCGCGGTTCGTATAGAATCACCGTTAAACACAGGTGTATTAGAATTCACCCGCTCCCATATTACCTGGTTGGCATATTTTCGCTGAGCCGTTCTGCTGGCAAATTGTATTTCTCCAATCCTTTTTTCGCCGGACGCATCTATAGAGGCAGACATATCATGGTACAAGAGCAACGCGAATACTATGGCCGCAACCCCCAGCACAACCGGGGGCATAATTTCTTTATTGAAGAATTTCATACTTTTCTTCTTCCAGGCTTAATTGAGTTTCCCCTTTTCTTTCTGCATGGGAACCGATTCTATGCTGCAAATCCTCTATTGAACGCGGACGGTCAGCATCATCCATGCGTCCCAGTACCGCGTATACCTGTAACTGATCTTTTTTACCTTTCACTTTAATCTTTTCCATGGGAACACAATCAAATACATCCTTTACAATTTTCAACGTATGCCCTGTAACCAGAATATCTGTACCGAAAGGTTTATTCAGTGATTCTATTCTTGACGCGAGATTTACCGTATCACCAATTACCGTGTATTCCATACGATCAGGTGATCCTATCTGGCCTGCCACCACTGGTCCTGTATTAATACCTGCACCTATCCGTACAGGTTGTATCCCCATGTTTTTCCGTTCATTATTAAAACTGATAAGTTCCCGGCGCATGGCAAGTGCGGCATCAATGGCCCGCGTTGTATCATATTCAGATGATACGGGAGTCCCCCACAACGCCATGATGGCGTCACCAATAAACTTATCAACAATACCTGAATTATCATGTACACACTGCACCATTCTAGTAAGATACTGGTTGAGAAATTCCACCACCTCCTCCGGTTGCATCAACTCTGATTGCGCGGTGAAGTTTCTCAGGTCAGTAAAAAGCACTGTCACATCCTGTTTCTGTCCACCCAGGCTGATTTCATCCCTGAGAACCATGTCTGCTATATTTTTATTTACGAATTTGCCAAAGGCAACCTTCATTTTCTCTCTTTCCTGCAGTCCTCTACCCATCTCAACAAAAGAACTTGTAAGCACACCTACCTCGTCATTAGTATTCGTTGTGATATCAACATTGAAATCCCCTTCCTGTATTTTCCTTGTGGCGGCTACAAGACTTCGAATAGGTCGTGTCAATGTTTTTGAAAAAATAAACACGATCAGCACGGCGATATTCAATACGATCACAAGTATGTAGAGGTTTCTCCGCTGAATATTATATACCTCTGCAAATGCCTGCCCCTCCGGAACGGAAGTAATCACACCAATACCTGCAACACCTGTCTTTTTAAAAGACCCCAGGTATGCCTCCCCGTCCTCGTCAACATAACGGGTCTGCCCGTTGGCCACCCCGCTTTTCATCATCATCTGCACAATTGGAAGGTTTTCCATGTTCCCGCCGGCCAGCACCAGCCTGCTGTCGCTGTGGGCTATAAGGTCGCCATTTTCATTCACCATGAATGTCTCTGACATCCCCTGTGTCTCAATTGCCCTGATAAGTTTTTCCTGCTTTATCAGGGTGACCATTACCGTGTCACCTGTACCTGAATCGCTTTGTTGGTGACGGGTAACAACCGCCAGGACAGGATATGAAAGATAGGGAGAAAAATTCTGTACTGCCATATCACTTCCAGACAGGGACAGTTGCCCGGCATGTTCCTCTACAACAGAGTTTATTTTACCGGGTGAGATACCAGCCTCCCTGCCGGCGGCATTGTTCACACGGCTGAATGAAAAACGGATCTCCTCTGATCCGGGAATCACCTTTCCTCCACCCACGAACAGAACATCAGGATCATTCATCATAATTACATCAACCGGGTTTGCTGTCTTTGACAGGGAGGGGCTTTTCCCCAATGCACTCTGGTAAACAAGGTGTGATTTTTCCGCGATCATCTTCAGTTCAGAAACAACCTTCTGGCCCATTACATCTGATAGTTTCAGGTTGCTTTCCTGTACCCGTATTTCACTGTCATTACGAAAGAAATAGGTAGCCAGTGTAATCATTAATCCCATTGACACCACAAGTATGAGAGAAACCATACCTATAAGCTTGGTTCTTATGGGAAACCGTATATTCTTGAAAATCTGTTTATCTGTTTCTTTCTCAGCCGGTTTTTTCGCATCCCGTGTTTCTTCTGTATATATTTCGTTATCATCCATGGATTGATCTTTAAAGTAAGCATCATGCTGCTGTTCATCGGTAACAGTATCTATAACATGGGCCGGTTCCTTTCCGGTACCCTTGATGCCGCATTCGGTACCACAATACTCAATAAACTTCTCCAGGAGTTTTGTCATTTTCTCATCATCACCGATCTGGATCACACTTTCCCGCATTAAACCAAGTGTTTCCTTCACCGGAACGCCCGAATATACCAGCAATGAACCAATTATAAAACCAAGCAGGTCCTTCTCATGCAGGGACAACACCAGTATATTCCCCCTGCTAACCAGCCTGTACATTCGCTCAATGATGGAATGGATCATGTCCATGGACATGCTTCCCGCGGGTTGTATGGGTATTGCCACAACACCAAGCCCATCCCTTTCGATGGTTTCTTTTACATAATTGATGTTTCGTGATGAAGATTGGCTGGAATGTATCAGGAATATCATGGATATCTTTTTTTCTTTCCAGCGGTTGGCCCTGATTTTCAACAATTTATCAGATACGCTTTGAACCTCCCTGTCTTTAAGGGAGCTGTCGTAATACACGCTCCTGTATCGATTGTTCACCACTATGGAGATTTTGTTTTCCATCAGGCCCCTTCCATTTATATTTTCTGTTTATCAATTATTTCGCCATACCTTTCACTGTGAATACATACGGATCCTCATCAGGATCATTGCTGGCTATTTCAACCTTCCCGAAAAATACAACCCCGTTGGGAGAAGAAAACCGGATTGTGAACGTAGCTTCTGTCCCCGAAACTATGATTACAGGTGCTGGATTCGTCACTATGGTGAACCGTCCACCTGCATCATCTGTTAACTGAATTGTACTTACATCCAGGTTCGCATTACCCTGGTTTTTAATGGTAAAGGGTATGGGTGGACTCACCTCTCCCAATCCGTACTTAGCAAAATTATATTGACCGTTGTAGGCAATTTCTGTTGTTCCCTGAAATAAAGCAATGTCGGGTTCAAGTGTGCCTGCGCCAACAGCTGAACCTGTCACTGTAAATTGAAACGGATCAACTACTGCATTGCTGTTTATGATTACCAGTGCACTTTTATCACCGGTTGAGACCGGATCGAAATTCACGCTAAAGGTATTAAAACCTGAAGCTGGAATAGTTCCTGTAAAGGATGCAATAGTAAAATCACCGGGATTGACACCCCCCAGTGTCATCAATGTTATATCAAGGGCAGAGTCCCCTGGATTATCTATCCTGAATGTTTCACTTGGGGAACTGCCAATGTCAGTCAACCCGAATTCGTATGTACCCATGTGTGGAATAATCACACTCGAATGACTTACTTCAATAACGGGTGTACCTGCTGCAATAGTGGTAAACTGGAACTGGTAATCAGTTTCAAGTGTATCATCAACCAGGGTTTTAATTCCTTTAGTTAACGATACAGTGTACACGGTGCTATCAGCAAGGTCAGCGTCCGGTATAAATTCAACAGTTTTCGATCCTGCGTCATAACTAAAAGTGCCTGTAACAGATCCGCTGTTAACCGTGAAGGTGGTGGCATCATCAACAGTACCCATGTCAATGTTGTCATTAAAGGTTACACTTATGGTGTTGGTGATAGGTATTCCGGTCTGTCCATTTGATGGTGATGTTGATAAAACTTGAAGATATTCGATACCCGGCAGATCATCCCTGTTCACCCGCGGCCATACCTCCGTCTTATCACAGGAGACCTGGAAGAAAAGCAATAATGCTGCGATTATATATACAACCCTTTTCATGGCCTTGTACCTTGTTCATAAAATGCGTGTTATTTACTTGAAGCTACCAGCAAATACACTGCATCTCGTCCCGTATCCTCAAACCATGCCGGACAGGGAGAACTCAGAGTGGCCATCATATTATTCATCAATATGGATACAGGCTTAATGTGTAGATAATATACAAAGAAATGAAGTTCAGGTCAATATTGGGTGAACAGTTTTCAGTATTTCTATTCACCCTTAAAGCGGGGATCACGTTTTTCGATAAGGGCCTGCACACCTTCGGCATAATCAGCGGTTTTAGTTGATTCCACCTGTACCGTACGCTCATAGTCAATATGATCGAAGAAATCACCCTGCAGGGCACGAAGAAAAAGTTCCTTGGTACGCCTGAATGCCATGGTGGGGCCCGAGGCTATTTTTTCCACAAAGATGTTAAGCTCATCCTGAAACCTGTCATCGGGAACAACACGGTTAACCAGGCCAAGCCTGAACATTTCTTCAGCGCTTGTGGGGTTACCCATAAAGGCGATCTCACAGGCCTTCTGCCATGGCAGCTGGGTGGCAAGCAGGTGGGTGCCGGCAAACCCGGGAATGAGTGCCAGCTTGCTGAAACTCTGACCAAATACCGTGCTTTCACTGGCAATCACCAGGTCACAACTTAACGCCAGGTTCATTCCCGCTCCCATGGCATACCCGTTCACCCCGGCTATAACGGGTACGGGAAATGTGCGAAGCTTCTGGGCTATGGCATACAGTGACAGGGTAAGATCATCCATAAACTTATCCGGGGTGCCGTTTTCAATTGATGATTTCATCCCCTTCACGTCACCACCCGCGCTGAAAGCCTTGCCGGTACCTGTTATCACAACTGCCCGAAGGCTTGTGTCTTCCCGAAGATGATCAAGGACGTTATTCAACTCATCACCTGTCAGCTGATCCAGCGGGTTCAGCTTCTCCGCCTTGTTCATTATGATGGTTGCTGTTGATTCATCTTTTTTAATAATTATACGTTCATATTGCATGGTACGTTCAACCTTAATATTATGTATAGTATACTCTTACAACAAGCTCAGTCATCACCTTTTAATATAATCCTGGCATCCACCAGTGACAACCCATCCTGGTGAGCGATCACTGGATTCAGGTCCATCTCGGCTATCTGCGGATATGATTCGATAATATCTGAGACCTCGATTAGCAGGTCCTCCAGTGCCTTTTTGTCAACAGGGGGACGTCCCCGCACACCATTTAATATGGGTGCCGAACGTATCTCGTCTATCATCTGCCGCGCCGCGTTACGCGAAAGGGGAAGCACCCTGAAAGCAACATCACGCACCACCTCTACCAGTATGCCACCAAGACCGAACATGATAACAGGCCCGAACTGGTCATCGATCTTGGTACCGATAATCACCTCAACACCGTCACTTGACATTGGTGACACGAGGCAGCCCTTTATACGGGCATCGCTGTTAAACTTCTGCGCGTTGGAAACAATATCATTGAAAGCCTGCCGCACCTCTTCGTCGTTTTCCAGGCTAAGCCGTACACCTCCCGCATCAGATTTATGCAGTATGTCTGGTGAAACGATCTTGAGTGCTACGTCCCCCCCCATCTCCCTTGCTATTTCTACGGCCTCGTCTGCGTTTCCCGCAACCCTGTCAAGATGTACCGGGGCGTTATGCATATACAGTATACGTTTCGCTTCCGGTTCAAGCAACACGTTGCGTCCCTCGGATAGCGCTTCCCTGATTATGGCTTCGCACTCGGGCCTTGCGTTATGCCCCCACTTGAAAACAAACTTTGTCTTCTTGGGATGTGGATTTGAGATATGCCTTCCATAATCTGACAGGGCTGCAACGCACTTGCATGCGATTCCCAGCGACTCATAAACAGGTATATTGTAGTAACGCAAGAGTTCCAGTGAATGGGCGTTTGCCGCGTTGTAGAGGCTTTGCAGCACTATTGGTTTACCCACCTGTGCCACCAGCTTACCCATGCGGTGGGCAGCGTCCTCTTCCATAAAACGCAGACGATCAGCAAACCGTATGGCATACCCGCCAAACAATCCCACGATGAGAAGTCCGTCAATATTATCATCTTCTATCATGGCCTTCGCGCAATCTGCGAACACTGCCGGGTTCTGGTCAGTGCCCCCGGCAACGTCCACGGGATTTGACACCGATGCGTTATAGGGCAGCAGGGCCCGAAGCTTCTCCTGTGTTGATTCGTTCAGCACCGGGATATCAACCCCGAGATCGGTTAATATGTCAGAGGCGATGGTGGCATGCCCTCCCCCGTCGGCAAGAATTGCCACCCTGTTATTTTTCATGTGGGGAAGGCTGCTCAGTGTTTCGGCAACGGGAAAAAGTTCATCAAGGTTTTCGATATTTATGATACCTGCCCGCTGAAAAGCCGTCCTGGCAACTTCAGAGAGACCTGCCAGCGACCCGGTGTGCGAACCTGCAGAACGGGCACCCGTTGCCGATCTTCCGCTTTTTAAAAGCACTACCGGTTTCTTCAACGTGGTCTGGTATGCCTGCTGCAGAAATTTTCGACCATCCCGTAATCCCTCAACATACATGAGGATCAGCTTCGTATTTTCATCATCTTCAAAATATTTCAGATATTCGTGAAAGCGTATATCCGCCTCGTTCCCCACCCCCACGTAATATGAAAACCCCTTCTGGCTGCGCAGACGGGCTTCAGTAATGATGTGCAGGGCGATATTTCCGCTCTGGGTAAGCAAAGCGATGTTTCCCCTGGGCACGTCAGAGAGGCCAACCAGGTTAAGACTGTTGAACAGGCTTATCATGCCGGACGTGTTTGGCCCGATAATACGAACATTGTTCTTCCTCGCCGTTTCCAGTATCTCCGTTTCTTTCTTTTTCCCGGAATCCCCCAGCTCACCAAATCCACCCGCAATTATCACCACCCCGGCAACATTTTTCAAACCGCATTCTTCTATGACACCCGGTATGGTACCGGCAGGTGTGGTTATGAGGGCTATGTCAACATCGCCTGGAATGTCTTTAACAGAAGGATAACAAGTCATCCCCATTATACGGTCAAGCTTGGGATTCACCGGGTATATGATCCCCTCGTACTGCTCCCGCAACAATGTCTTTATGGCCTGGTAGCCCCGCTTCTTATCGTCAAGGGAGGCCCCAACTATTGCAACCGATCGTGAGTTAAAAATCCTGTTCAGCGCGTTTTTCGGCATTCTATCTTCCTTTATATTCTGGTTTTCTTTTTTCCGCAAATGCCTGCACTCCCTCGTGCCAGTCCTCGGTGTCCATACACGCAAGTATGGCGTCAGTTTCAAGATGCAGGGCGGTGGCAAAGTCAAGCTCCCCGGAGTTTTGCAGGCGTTCCTTCGCAAGCTTCATGGATACCGGTGCCTTTTCGCCAAGCAGGCTGCAGAATTCCACAACCCGGCTCATCAGCGATTCAACCGGAAGACTTTCAAGGGCAAGTCCCATTGAAACGGCTTCATCACCCCTGAGCACGCGCCCGGTATACACCAGTTCTTTTGCCTTCATAACACCAATCATTTCAGGGAGGTGGACGGTCACGCCTCCCCCAACGAAAGTTCCCAGGCCTGTTTCCGGGAAGGCCACGGATGCTTCTTCAGCCATGAACACGAAATCACAATTCAGTGCCATCTCGGCACCTGCTCCCCGGGCTGGACCGTTCACTGCCGCCACTACCGGCTTCGGATACCGGTATATCCCTTCTGTTGCCCGATGGGCAAGCTCTATGTAGGCTCTCTTCTGCCCGTGGGTACGCTCACCTTCACCGTGTTTTTTCAGGTCGGCACCGGCACAGAATGCCTGCTTCTTTTTCCCGTCCTTCACCCGTACACTGCCGGTTATCACCATGGAACGGACACTGGTATCACCTGCGGTTTTTTCAAGCACATCAATCAACTCCGAGTACATCTCTTCGTTGACAGCGTTCATCCGATCAGGCCTGTTCAGACGTATTATGCCAGTAGTTCCCTGTCTATCATAGATTATGGTACCATAGTTCATCAATTACCTCGTTACACGAAATACACCTTATATTCGAAAGCACATCCGCGACAGTATATACATGAATAAAGTTCGTGTCAACCTGATATGGTCTTCATTATATAACTCTAAAAGGGAGTGATTTAAATTCCGGGTTACATTCATGTGACCCATGATATAATCGGTCTATACATCCCCCCAAGGGGGACTCCTGACTCATTATATTAAATGTCAACACCTGAAAATTTCATTTATATGTATTTTTTGTCCCCTGCCGGGGGATTGTATAGACCGGGGACATAGGTAACACATGTTCGGACACATGATAAAGAGGAATGTGCCCTTCTTTATTCAAAATTGACATTGAAATTTGT
>CAZVRB010000062.1:13407-23574 GCA_964629365.1 uncultured Leptospiraceae bacterium | reverse complement strand
ACTTTTTTGGATTGTTAATAATGATTTATAGACATAAAATAAATTATGATGGTTTTTCCCAAAATTCCGGAATGAGCCATTAATTCTTATAAGGGTATACATTTACTTGAGCTTAATGAGTATTGTATCGAAACAATTAAGTAAGATCTGATAAAAGCCTTTGATTTGAATGATATATGGACAGATGTGCTATATTAATGGCATAAAAGTGAGCAGCAATCGTTATTATAAAGTGATACATAAGGCTGGCAGGATATTATGGTAAACCATGAAAATTGTTATTATTGCACACGGGGAGGATACCTTTTTCATGATTATTCCATTAAGGATGGCAGTATCGACACCCGAATAAATATTGAACAAAAACATGAAGGATGGCCGGGAATCCCTCATGGTGGGATCGGTATGACCGCCTTCATTGAGCTTGTTGATATACTGGATGAAGGAAAAACCGGCTATCCACTGTTGTATTCATTCAGATTTGGGGGTGAGCGGATTTCTGTTGGAGATATTGTACAACTGAAAGTTGAGAAGAATGAAGATCAATACCGGGGAGTAATGTCAACCAGCAATTCAGTATTGCCGTATTTAAAAGCATCCATGACCAGTAGTATGCTGCAATCACGGGATAAAATTGAGCAGGCAACGAACCAGATGAAAGCAGGTATACATTATGCCAGGTATACCCTGAAAATCCCGGATATGTCATTCAGGCTTTTATTCAATCCCCGCGCGCAGCATGATGTTCATATGCGTGAATTTTCTTTTAATGAGTTCAGCACCGGGTATAACACATTATACTGTCAATCGAATCATGACGAGAAAAATCCTGGTACAATTTTTAATACATTACGGGATAACCAGGTGCATCCCGGCGTGTTGATTACCCTTCTTGATGAAACCATGGGCTGGGCGGGCTTTCTCAGTGCCTGGCAGGGTGGGGTTACGGTTCTTCTTGATGTTAATTTATTCAGACCGGTAAACAAGAATGACCGTTTCGTGGTTTCAGGTATGTGTACGAAAATATCGGGATCATCACACCGTAAGGTAGTATATGCAACAGGAGCAGTCTTCATTAAAAATGGTGATTCCCTTGAACTTGCGGGGTATGCGCTTGGTAAATGGCTCACACTCCCGGGATACAGGGAAAAAATGGTTCGCTACCTTCTGGGCTCAGATGAGGTGATCGGTTTTGATGAAAAATGGTAGTATTACTCTGTGTCAATCTTCTTCTTTTGTTTTTTCCATTTAGCCTTGTCATACTTGGTCCAGCTTTCTACTACATGCCGGGAAAGCTCGTCCATATTTTCTTTTTTAGTTCTTTTTCGTGGTTTCTTTTCCGGTGTTCTCCTAAAACGGCTGCCCCGTTCTTCCTCTTCTTTTCTTGTGAGAGAGGACTCGTTCTGAAAGAATGCGCTCAGTTCAGCACTTGTAACCTTCATGGTATTTATAGATTCTACCAGGGCAAGAATTCGTTTTCGATTTATGAGGTTTTCTATCAAATGTGATGGTATCATACTGCTTCCACAGTACATGCTATAGATGGCCCCTGCAACCGGGACAAATATACCGGTTGAACCTCCCGTTTCAGCCATCTGAAACATATATTCCTGAACACTGCTAATGTGCAGCGCATACGCGCAGGGCCAGCACAACACTGATATGGGGTGATTAACAGTTGGACGGGTAACAGGTGTTTTCTGGTTGGCGTTGATGCTCTGTACAATGTATTGTGCTGCCTGTTCAATGTGTGTGCTTTCTTGAATGCGAACCAGCAGATCGTGAATCTGGCGTATGCAGTCAATCACGGTATCCGGGTTCCAACCGGAATCAAAAACCAGGTGGCTGAATGTCTCTGACAGGTTTCCAGCCCTGTTGGCTGATTCAATGGCATCAGTTACTACGGTGTTCAACTCACCTGAACCAGTGGATGAATAAATGCTGAAATACAGAGAGCTGGTAATAAGGCTGGAGGCAAGAACCCATGGATTGTGACTGAAAAACGAGACAAAGGATGTTACGGAAGTAATAAAAGTTTCTTCGCCAGTTTTCTTCAAGACAAGTAATGCCGGTAAAAGCGGTAATATATCACCAGTTGTGAAATGTGAAGTAGACTGGTCTTCTGCGTTTTCCATTCTTCTGAAGGCCTGGATTATGGTGCTGGTTGGATGACGAAGATGACCGGTAAGTGTTTCTCCGGACCCTGAGATTGTAGTAAAAAGGTTTTCCAGCATGTGAGAACGGCATATTTTCTCACCATTTAATGCTACAGAGAGTGAGAGCAGCAGCTGGGTGGTGGATGTATATAATCCCGGTTTCTTCCACCGATCGGGTTTTCCTTTTAACGCAGGCATGGGATCAATATAGTTGTCTACTGATTTAAAAACAGAACGAATATGTGCTTCTCCCATACCATCCAGGGGTGCTCCCAGCGCGTCACCTGTTATTGAGCCAAGTAATATATCCTGGATATTGTTGCGCATTATTCTCACCCCGGTTAAACTTGTGTTAAAGACATCATAAATACATACTAGATGGTTGGGATGTTATTTGAAAAGTATAAAATCTCAAATTCTATTATTAAGAAATGCAACATGAACGAAGTGAATACATGATATTGTAAAGAAAAAAGTTGCATTTTCAAAACTACGTACAGTAATATAAGTACAGGTACCATTAAAGGTATACGGAAGTAAGACAACGGGGAGGATTTCATGAAAAGAATAATTATACCGGCATTGATAGCGGTGTTTGCTATTGGTATTGGCTGTACCAGCAAAACAGACGAATATGCCATGGTTACATTTGCCGTTGGCGATGTAACAAAAAATGATATATCTGTTAACATCGGCGATTTGCTTAAAGAGAATGATATTGTCAAAACAGATGAGCTTTCATCATGTGATATAAAAATTGGTGATTCAATGGTAAGAATAAAAGAAAACTCAAAACTGCTGGTATCGCAGCTGATGCGATCACAGGACCTGGAAAATACAGTACTGGGACTTGATGTGGGGAAAATGCTTTGCAAGCCGAAGAAATTGTTGAAAAACGAAAAATTTCTCGTAAAAACTCCTACTGCCGTGGCCGGTGTACGGGGAACCAGGTTTACTGTTGAGGCGGACGCGAAAAAAACAACCCGGATCAAGGTGTATGACGGTAAAGTAAAGGTTGCCAGGCGTGTTACATCAATAGAAGATCAGATCGAGAATGTTATGGATGAGGCGCCACCACTTGAAAACAACCAGAAGGTTGTAATTACCGAGAAAGAAGTTAAGGACATCGAAAAAAAGATTGAGACAATGATGAAATCTAAATCTGCTGATGAATCAGCAGAAGTTGCCGTTGTTAAGGTTGTCCAGGATGTAAAGAATGATGTTATTGTATCAAAAAAGGAAATCAAGAAATTCCAGGTTGAGGATTTCAAGGAAGAGCAGCAGGAGCTTATTGCCGTAGAGGAGAAACCAAAAGAGGTTATCAAGAAGATAACCCGGATAGTGAAAAAAGAGAAAGAAAAGCCTGTACCTGAAGGTCAGCTTCTGGTTACCAGGTATGAAGTATATTTCATAAAGAATGGGCAGGTTCAGTGGGAAGGAAAAGTTATTGAGCCACCTGTAAAGACCGAAGACAGGCTGTACATTGCCTCTGGTGATTATGTGTATTGCGCGTCACTTGAAGGGCCGGTGTTATGGAGAAAAAAGATTACAAACAATGGTGAATTGGAAATTTCAGGAGAAGCGCTGGTTGTGCATTCACAGTCAGGGAAGAAGAAACTTGACCTGGAGACAGGAACAGAACTCTGAGATTAAGCTGTCAGTATAAAAAAACCGGCACCTGGAAAGGGCCGGTTTTTTTATACGATTACTCTGTTGTTTTATTGTTGCTGTTCAGGTACGTGCTGAGCAGGTAGTCTGTCTGCATGGGATTCAGATCAAATTTCTGGCTGGCTTCGTTTACCAGTTTTGACCTGTCTATATCAGGATTACTCTGGATCTCACCACTGATATATTTCATTACTTCCGGCATTATTTCTTTGGTCATGATTTACCTCCTTCCTTTACAATGCCCTTAAGTGTTCGGGTTTCAACAGATTCTCATCTCCTGATTCGATTACCCTTTTTATAAGATCAAGCACATCGTTTTTCTGATCAGGCAGTGTGGCCTTTATGGGTAAATAATTTGACGCGTGATTGGAAGTGAACATACATTTGCTGTGCACATCCATGTGTTCAATAATCAGCTTTAGTTCCCTTAAAAGGCTGAACTTGTCAGGGAGAGTGAAGTTTCCTTTCTGGAAATCCCTGTACAGTTCTGTATTGGGAAGCAGCATCACTGTGAGGGCGGATGCGTAATCCGGGGACATGTTCCCAAGGTGTTTGCCCGTGTCAATGGCATGGGGTATGCTCATGTCAATTCCCCCCAGTCCAAGTAAAACAGTTTGGGAGAGCAGAATACCGGCGTTTTTTACTTTTTCTGCTGCCTTCATCTGATGTTCTGGAAGTGCTCCTTTTTTGATCTTTCGCAATATCTGAACATTTCCACTTTCAATACCCTGGTAGATTATCCCCAGCCCTCCATCCCGCAGTTGCTTTAGCTCTTCTGGTGTTTTCTTTAATATTGCTTTGGCGTTTCCATAAACTCCAATTCTTTCAACCTGGGGATTCTTTTTCTTTATGTAATTCATAATTTCAAGAATTGTGGCGGTTGGAAGGATAAGTACGTCACCATCTGCAAGAAAGGCCTTCTTGTACCTGTAATACGATGATGCCTCGTCAATATCGCGCTTGACCTGGTCAAGATTTTTAATGTAAAATTTTTGTTCCTTGTATGTTCCACAGAATGTACATTGATTGTGAGAACAACCAACTGTCACCTGTATTATCATGCTGTATGCCTCGCTGGGGGGTCGTATTACATGTCCTACATAATCCATAATTCCTCCTTATATCAGCAGGTATTGGTACCTGGCTCGTGGTCACCCCATATACAACGGTGAAGCTGCAGGTTCAGGCGTACACGCAGCCTGTCTTCCAGAATTTTACCCGCCAGTCGTTCGGGTTGCATGGTTGACCTTTCTGGTGAAAAATTTACTATTGCTGAAGAATTTGCAATATATTTTTTGATAAAATTACATGCAAATTCGTAATCAGTGTCATCAGCTATTACGAACTTAATCTCATCATCCGGTCCCAGGTACTCAAGGTTTTTTATTAAAAATGACCCTTCTTCTCCGCTTGAGGGAGTTTTTACATCCAGTATCTTACGAACAGGGGCCGGCACCTCGTGTATACTCAAACTGCCATTTGTTTCAAGCTGCACGGTATACTTTTTTTCAAGC
The DNA here is from genome assembly GCA_964629365.1 of uncultured Leptospiraceae bacterium. Lineage (GTDB taxonomy): Bacteria > Spirochaetota > UBA4802 > UBA4802 > UB4802 > M55B154. Next base: position 18,236 of record CAZVRB010000062.1, on the reverse strand, counting down.
AATGCAGTGATCATAGGGATAGTGGCAGATTGCAAAAGGGGCTCACCTCCGGTTATTGTTATATGATGGATGTATTCGTATCCGGTTACAATTTTAACGAGGTGAGGTATGGATTGATATTCCCCACCTTCCCGGGCATACACCGTGTCGCAATATGCGCAATTCAGGTTGCAACCGGTTGTTCGGATGAAAAGTGATGTAAAACCACTGTACATGGTTTCACCCTGTATGGAATAGAATATCTCTTTTATGCGTAATTTCATGGAATAGTTCTTTTCTTCTTTGATAAGGACATATAATATAATTGTAAACCCTTATTTTTGGGAAAATTGCCAGGGAATTATACTCTACAATGAAAAAATTCTTGAAATAATACAGCACACATTACAAGTATATATCGGTACAATGAAAAAATCTTAATTAAAGTAGATACCGGAAAATGACAGGAGTGCCATATGGCAGCTAAGAATGAATGGATGAATAGTACGATTGGAGAAGGTTCAATTTTCGAAGGTAAATTTTATATCAGTGGTTCACTCAGAATTGATGGCAAATTTGAAGGTGATATTAAGACAGACGAGGAACTGGTAGTTGGTGAAAACGGCAAGGTTAAGACAAATATACACGCGAAAAACGTAGTCGTGGCAGGTACTGTGATTGGTAACATAACAGCCGATGAAGAGGTGAAACTTCTTGAGACCGCACGTGTGCTGGGTGATATCGAGACACCGGTTCTAACCATACAGAGAGGGGTTGTGTCACAGGGATCAGTTACTATAACCGGTGGACAGAAGAAAGACGTGAAAAAAATGATAGACGATTCATATAATTCGGCCTCACGAAAGAATTCTGAAAAAACTTCATAAGCAGGTGACAGTGTCCGATAACAATAATATACATTTGTACCGACCCAGAATATTATGAAACAGTGGTTTACCAGAACATATAAAATCGGGAAACTGAGTATTTCCTTTCTCTCAGATGAGATCATTTTCATCTACAGGGGCAGAAACAATGTGTCTCTCAGAAAGGTACCACGGCACTGGTTTTCACCAAGAAGACAGTTGCTATACGGCACTTCTTTCCTGTTTATGCTGCTATGCCTGGTTTTATTCTTACCTTTTGGCGACAGGTATGATGATAATGAATCCCTTGATGATTTACAGAAAGAAGAGATTTTGCTATCATCCGAAACCGATTTCACCACTCCTGAAAAATCGGAAACACTGCAGATCAGGTATCACAAGGTACAACAGGGTGAAACACTGAGTGAGATAGCAAAACAGTATGGTGTGTCGATGGATACTGTGTGTGGTTGCAACAACCTGGTTTCATATGATATCATTCGGGTTGGTGCCATTCTTCGAATTCCCAATAAGGACGGGATTCTGCATACCATGAAAAAGGGCCAGAACCTGCCGTCAATCGCGAAAAAATACAGGGTTTCCATAAAAAAAATTATTAGTGAGAATGAACTTGCCAATCCCGATTTTATTGCAAGCGGTCATGATGTGTTTGTTCCTGACGCGAAACCATTAAATATTATCCCCGGATTTTTATGGCCCGCGGCCAATACCTACATCACCAGCGGTTATGGTTGGAGAAGACATCCTATAAACAGGCGCAGACAGTTTCACCATGGTATTGATATACGCTCCAAGTATCAATGGGTTAGGTCAACAAAATACGGCAAGGTAACATTTACCGGTTGGCTTGGAGGGTATGGCAGGGCAGTAGTCATCGCGCATCCGGGTGGATGGAAGTCACTGTATGGTCACCTGTCAAGAATCGTGGTTCGACGGGGACAGTACGTGAAACAGGGCCAGATCGTGGCTCGAAGCGGGAATACCGGTTATTCTTCAGGCCCCCATCTTCATTTTGAACTTTTGAAGCATGGAAAACATGTTAATCCCTACCATCACCTGAACCGCCGTTGATCAGACAAAAAAGTTCTTGCCTATACACAACTCCCTACAGTACTAATCAGTAGCAATAAAAAATCATCAACCTGAATATTTTATGGAGATGATACAGCATTTATAAATAAATGGGGACACCATATGGCTGATAATATTAATTATTTATGCGAGATAGGAACAGAGGAAATCCCTGCGGGGTATATTCCCCCCGCGGTGAATGCAGCCAGGGAATTCATGGAAAAAACCCTGAAGCAGGAACGTTTGTCATTTACAGAGATTTATGTATACGCCACGCCCAGGCGGCTGGCAATTCTTGTGTCTGATATGGCGGACATGCAATCGGCAGATGAAGAGGAAATTAAAGGGCCCTCACTTAAAGCAGCTTACGATGAAAACGGGAATCCAGCCAAACCATTACAGGGTTTCATGCAGGGCAATAATGTGAAGATTGATGATATATATACAAAGGATACCGGTAAAGGAGAGTATATATTTGCCAAACGTACAAGAGAAGCCCTCCCCGCCACAGATATAATTCCGGGTATAATTGAAAAAATGCTGGGGGCTCTTCCTTTCCCAAAGAGAATGCGGTGGGGGGACAAGAAAATCGCCTTCCCGAGGCCCATAAGCTATTTCTGTGTATTGTTGAATAATTCGATAATACAACATCAGATAGAGGGGATTCCCTTCGGTAACAGTGTTCGAGGCCATTATATTCAAAATAATGTTATGGTAGAGATAACCGATACGTCCCGGTATATTGAGATTCTTAATACTCATGGCGTTATAGTTGAACAGGAAAGGCGAAAGCAAATAATTCGTCAACAGTTAAAGGATGCTGCCGCAAGTATTGATGGTGTGCTGATTGAGGACGAGGAACTACTGGATACGGTTACTTTTCTTACTGAATGGCCGTATGTTGTGGTGTGTGATTTCGACACAGATTTTCTTCAAATCCCAGATATTGTGCTCATTACCGAGATGAAGGAGCATCAGAAATATTTTGCGGTGAATACCACATCAGGAGGATTGATGCCGAAATTCCTGGTGATTTCTAATAATCCACCGAATGATAATGTCAAGCAGGGCAATGAAAGGGTTATTGCCGCAAGGTTCAGCGATGCACGGTTTTTCTTCGCTGAAGACAGAAAAACTTCACTGGCAGAAAAGGTCGATCAGTTGAAGGATGTGCTTTTTCATAAAGACCTGGGGAGCATATACGATAAAGTAGACCGAATGAAGACTATCGCGAATGAGGCTTCAGGTATTCTTGATCTTCCCGTTGAGACAGGGGAAAAAATTGGCCGGGCAGTGATGCTTTCCAAGGCTGATCTGAACACCTCAATGGTATTCGAATTTACATCATTACAGGGTGAAATGGGAAAAATATACGCAATACTTGATGGTGAAGATAAAGAAGTGGCTGCCGCAATCGATGAACATTACCGGCCAAGGTCGCAGGGAGATGAGCTTCCCGCTTCAATGGTGAGCATAATTGTGTCGCTTGCAGAAAAGGTGGATAACCTGTTTGGGTCATTTTCTGTTGGTAATATTCCCAGGGGATCGCAGGATCCATATGCCCTGAGAAGACAGGCCGCAGCAATCGTTGAGATGCTTATCCAGAATCAACTCCACCTTTCACTTGACCAGTTGTTTGACAGAATCGCTTCTCAATATCGAAGTGGAGAGGATTTGAAAAAAACCATACTTGATTTTATAAATACCCGTGCAAAGACATATTATACTCAACAGGGATTCTCATATGACGAGATAAACGCCTGCCTTGCAGTTGGTATCTATGATTATTACGAGCTGCAGCGCAGGGCAGAAAGTGTGCATGATTTTAGAAAGGATGAACGATTTGGAGAGATGCTTCTTGCTTTTAAGCGAATGAATAATATTGTCTCAGCTTTTCAAAAGAAAAATCCCGGGTATTCACTGCAATTCGATCCAGCTCTTCTTAAAGAGAAGGAAGAGAAAGACCTGTACGATTTTTTTAATAAACGAAAGAAGGACCTGGAGAAATACCTGGAAACTAATGATTACCAGAAACTTTTTATGCTCTTGATTGAAGGAAAATCTGTTGTAGACTATTTTTTTGATAAGGTTATGGTAATGGTAGATGACACCAGGTTGAGAGATAACAGGCTCGGCCTGCTTGATTCAATCCTGGAAAATTTTAATAATCTCATAGATTTTTCTGAAATTTCAGAATAGATTTAGTGAGCAGATGCAGGAGGATTCTATATGAAGGTATGCGAGGGTATTTACGCATATATCTGGAAAGGGATGTTTGAGAATAATTGTAACACCTTCTATCTTGGTGAGCCTTTAAACATGTTTATTGATCCGGGCTTGAAAAAATACGTAGACGTGCGCCTGGAGGACATGAAGAAGGATGGAATAAACACTGATACTATTCAGTATGTAGTGAACACGCATTCACATCCGGATCATTTTGAAGGATCCCAGAATTTTATGGATTCTGATATAGAAGTTGTAATGCACAAAGAGGAAATTGCCTTTCTTAATGAGGTTGGCCCCCAGTTTTTTGCCATGATGGGAATGCAGTTTCCCCGGTTTACTTTTGATGTAGAGCTAGAAGAAGGGACCTGGGAAGTAGGCGGTGTTGAACTCCAGGTATATAAAACACCGGGACACTCTCCGGGTTCTGTATGTATATACTGGCCTGAGAAAAAAGCACTTGTGTGTGGTGACCTGATTTTCAAGGAAAGCGTAGGACGGACAGATTTTCCGGGGGGCAGCGGGGAAAAACTCAAGGAAAGTATACGACGTATGGCAGAACTGGATATTGAGTATATTCTACCCGGACATATGGACATGATCCAGGGGAAAGATAACGTGAAGAAAAATTTTGATCTCATAGAGAAATATATATTTTCCATGATT
>CAZVRB010000062.1:0-13307 GCA_964629365.1 uncultured Leptospiraceae bacterium | reverse complement strand
TCAATTGCGGTTTTCACATCAGGGATGCGTGCTTTTTTACTCTGGTGTTTCCAGAATAGTCTGAAAAGCAGCGGAACTTTTTTTTCCATGGCAGCAGTTGCCAGTCGTCGTGTCCACAGGTTCCTGCGTTCAAAATCCTGCTCTACGCATTCACGGGAGAAATGGTATAATTTATCCGGGCTAACCTTTTTGTTCTTCACCTGTGATGAGATCAGATCACGTTCATTTTCTAAGAAGGTTTTCTCCATCTGGTCGCGTTCAGGGGCAATATTTTCCTGGTAAAAACCGTATTTCATTATTGCCTGCCTGTGCAGAAGCTCATGTTCCCACCATGCAGACTGGTAAGAAAAAGTACTTGTTTCACTACCCGGGAAAAAATCAATCTCTTTGCCTGTAATATAAAAAGGTTTAAACATACTGGTACAGGTGCCGGATGTTCCTGTTAACCAGTATACCGGAACAGTGTCCCTGAGATGGGCGATCATGGCCGCTGTTGACTGGCTTGGCCGAAAAGGACCGAAGGAGGCGTGCATGCATACATTCCCCATGGATGTGTTATGGGGAGGGGGATAATGCAGGTCTGAACCATGATCACGAAGAATCTGCATCATGCAGGCTGTATCTATAGATTGGCTTCTTCGTGAACCAAGTTCCATAGTACGGGCCTGCCGTACTTTGCACCTGCTGAAATGTGTATACAATGTATCAGAAAAAGCTTTTGAGAAATTGAAAGTTTCTCCCTTTTTCAGGTATCCCTTTCTGCGGGCATAATCTTCTATACCGGTTGATGCCCGGTGATATTCTTCTCCAATAGTTAAACCATTGGAGATACTTCGTATTCCATCAACCTTCACCGCTGCCCAGTGCCTGTTCGCGGTTTCCAGAACCCATGCTTCTTTTCTGTCAGCAAGAATATATGAATTGTGATAATATAGCTTCTGTTCGAACCCGGCATTTCCACCCTGTCCGTACCTTTCAATGAGTTCGGTTATAAGAACAAGGGCGTCATATGAGCTGTTACAACGTTCAAGGGCCAGCCTGATCAGATCCATGCCAAGGAGGCCTTCTTTTTCGTATGGTTCGCGGGTAAAGACTGCTTCGTTACCGATGGCCAGGCCATGTTCGTTCGCACCCATCTCGCAGCCCCACATCCAGAATGGCTTGGAAAGAAGTACTTCATTAGTTTTCTGTGCCTGGGGGATTGTTATATACGTGCATTTAAGATTATCATCATTTCCATAGGTTTTCCTTAGTATATGTTTCAGTAGTTGCGATTCATTTGCCTCCCTGTCGCTGTTCTTGGCCAAAATAACAGAACCATCAATGGTGGCTTTGCCGGTAGCTACAATCGTATCGCACATAAATTCCGCCTTTCACAAGATAAATGTTCCTACAGATAACTTTCGTTGCATAACGATTTTTATAGTATATATCCTTGATATAATACTCAACAATGTTTTTATATACTTTATATCAAAAATAGTAAAAATTCTGATATGTGCCATAGTTAAAAATTATGTTGACGGGTTAATACAGGTGATTATGAATCGAATTTATTCTTAGCGAGATGTGGCAGATATGGATGAATATTTTAAATCCTCATTTATGAAACGGTTCATTTTTAAAATTCGAACAAAATCGTATTATCATATTTTCTTTAAGAAGAAATTCGCGACAATCGGCAGCATGCCCGTTGCATGGGGTATCTGGAATATTGATGTATATGGACCCAATATACATATTGGTAATAACGTTGTGTTCGTAGCTGCAAAGGGTTCCCGGTCACGGCTGACAACAATTAAACTTGGCAGGCATGAAGGACAGATCGAAATTGGTGATAATGTGCTGGTGATGAATGGTGTTCGCCTCAGCAGCGCAACACGAATTGTAATAGGTGATGACTGCATGCTGGCCAACTTCTGTTACCTTACTGATGCTGACTGGCATGATCTTCATGACAGAACTGAACCGGTTGGGAAAACAGCACCAATAATACTGAAAAGAGGTGCCTGGATCGGAGACTCGGCAATTGTCTGCAAGGGGGTTACCATTGGTGAAAATTCGGTTGTTGGTGCCGGTGCCGTGGTTCGAAGGGATGTTCCCGCCAACGTGGTGGTTTCAGGTAATCCTGCCCGGGTAGTGCGGAAACTTGATCCGGACAAGGTTGTTACCATGAGTAAATTGTATGACAAAATGGGGAGACCAAAGTTTTGAAGATATGCATGCTTTGCTACCGGGCCAATCCTTTTTGCGGGGGACAGGGAATATACCTGAAATATGTTGCCGAAGCATTTGCCAGGCAGGGACACCAGGTTCATGCCGTGGTAGGCCCCCCTTTCCCGGAGCACATGGAAGGTGTTGTCGTACATAAAATACCCAACAACGAATATTATGTAAAAAAGAAAAATGATATTATAAATACTCAGGCACCTTTTGATATTTTTCATCCGCTAAACTTTTACCAGTATTTTAACAGCAGGTTCGCAACATTCCCGGAGATCAGCGGTTTCAGTTACAGGGCTTTCTTGAAAATTCGGGATCTTCATCGAAGTGAACAGTTTGATGTGATTCATGATAATCAATGTCTTGGGTATGGATTATTGCTGATGAAAAGCCTTGGTATTCCTGTAATAGCCACCATTCATCACCCACTTACCATCGACCTTGAGAATGTTATTGAGCGTGCTTCATCCTTTACTAACAAATTAAAAGGTGTAATGTTCTATCCTACCCTGATGCAGAAAATTGTATCAAAACGGCTTGATCATGTTATCACCGTGTCTGAAGATTCAAAAGAGAGGATACACAACGCCTTTGGTGTCCCTCGTGAACGGCAGACGGTTGTGTATAATGGCCTGGATACATCACTTTTCAGCCCCGGAAAAGATGTCCGGAAGAGAAAAGGGAAAATGATCTTTGTGGGAAATGTTGAAGACGGGAAAAAAGGTTTTCTCTACCTGTTGCGGGCGTTGAAACATATAAAAAGCGACGCATTTCTCACCGTTATTGATGGAGGTGCACCTCACAGAAAGGTTACCGCCCAGATGATTCAGTTTCTGGGTATTGAGAACAGGGTTGAATTCGCGGGGAAGGTTGATACAGATGGTCTCATCCGGCATTATCGTGAATCAGAACTGGCTATTGTACCATCCGTATATGAGGGGTTCGGGTTTCCTGCAGCTGAAGCCATGGCATGTGGGGTGCCGGTGATCGCAAGTGACGGTGGAGCGCTGCCCGAGGTCGTTGGCAACGCCGGAATAGTTGTTCCCTCAAGGGATGAAAAAGAGATGGCCCGGGCCATAGACACCGCCTTCAATGACAGGGACACACTGCACCGGATGGGGAATGAAGGACGAGCGCGGGTTATTGAGATGTTTAACTGGGATGATGCTGCTTCACGGATGATATCGGTGTTTGAAAACACCATATCAGGTAAATAAATCATTTTCGGAATATTTTCACATTTTTTTTAAGGTTCAGCCTGGTTATTTTGGAAGTCGAAAATTTTTGCCCGGTTTTATATTTCGAAAAAGTAATAGAGACTTTATTACCCGTCTCTGGTTCTACCATTTCTATTCCCTTAAAACGGAATTTTCCATTCCTGGTTGACGGTTCTAGAAAATAAAACTCGAATTTTTTTCTTGATTTTCTGGTTACCAGCAGAATACGAGTAGGTATGCTGTTTTTAAAGGAAATTGTTTCATAATAAATATCATTTTCAAGAATAAGATACATTTCACCGGTGCTTTCCCCGTCATCCTCAACCGGAAGCAGTGCCCTGTTGATATTGTATTCGGGTAAAAGCGGTATGTGAGAAGTAATCATTTTTTTAAGAAAATGATAGTTGGCAGGGACAGAGATATAATCTTCCAAATTGATGGTATGCTCGTTGTCGATTATCAGGGTGTTTTCAACTGGAAAATGTATCTTAATAGTGCTGCCATCCTGTACCAGGGTTGTTAACGGGCTTTTGAAAACGGAATCTACAAATGTTATTCGTGCTTTTTCGGGGGATTTATTATACAGAAAATAACCGGATGCTTTAAACTTCTTTTTATCAAGAAATCCATCCAGCCGAAATGCGGCATTGACAGAGTGTGGCGCGTTTGCATTAACTTTTTTTATTGTCTCCATAATTTCGGTTACCTGTTCATTGTCTGCCCGGGTAAAGGGCCTGTCCGGAGTGATCTCCGGTGTAGTACACGCGGTGATCATTATTATGGGAACTAGATATAACAGGACAATTCTTTTCATAAACAACAGGTCTCCGTAATTTATTGTTTTATTTCCTTAATTTTTTGCCGTATCTCGGGGCTATCCTTTAGTTTTAGTGCTCTTTCCCAGTATTCAATGGCTTTTTGTATATTGCCAAGTTTCTGGTAAACATCTCCAATGTGATCAAGAACTACGGGATCTTCTTCATTGTCCTTTTTAAGCTGTATTTCAGCTTTTAATAACTTATCAAGTGAATCTTTATATTTGCCCTGTCTGTAATAGGCCCATCCCAGTGAATCAAGGTAGGCCCCGTTTTCAGGTTCAATTTCAAGGGCCTTGTTTATCAGATCAATCGATTCGCCCAGTTTCATGTTGTGATCAGCGTATAGGTAACCGAGATAGTTGTATGCCCTTGCACTTTTTGGATTATACTTGATGGCCATTTTAAGGGAATCAATGGTCTTTTCCAGCTTTTTCTGCTGATCCTGAACAGTTGCCAGGTAAAAATAATAAGATTCATTTTTGCCATTCAGATCGATGGCTTGTAGTAACATCTTTTCTGCCATTTCATATTCTTTCTTATCAGAATATATAAGCCCCTTGAAGAAATAATGCTGCGGGTTGCCAGGATCATTTGATATGGCCATGTCTATATGTTCGATGGCAGCTGTATAATTTTTATCCAGGCTGTACAGGTAGCCTATGTGAAGTAAAAGATCATTACTGGGTTTCATCTCGTATGTTTTCTTGTAGTTTATTATTGCCATGGAATATTGCTGATTTTCCTCGTAAGATTTTCCCAGGTAGAAAAATATTTCAGGTATCGTATCATTAATAGAAAGTGATTTCCGCAAATATCGCTGTGCAAGTTGATTAAGACCAACCCTGTTAAATAATACTCCGGCTGTGAAAAAATTTGTAAGAGCCGTTTTTTTGTGACCATTTCTAAGAGCGATTCTACCGGTGGCTATATGGGGCGTAATCAAAGATGGATCACGCTTCATCACATTTTTCAAAATAGGCAGTGATTCCTTGTCTTGTTGTAAACGTTCAAGGTACAGGGATTTAGCGATATATCCTTCCATTGTTTTACTTTTGCCTGCTGTTCTTAAATACACCAGGTCGGAAGGGTCATCCAGCATATATAATACCCTTCCCAGGTAAGAGTTGACCTTGATATTGTCGGGGTATTTCTTGTGGTATAACTTGAGGTATCGCCTGGCGTCGTCAAGGTCATAGGTTTCCATGTTTAATGCGGCAAGGATGTATAGTGTGGAATTGTTTTCAGGATTAGTTTTGAACGCTTCAGTGAAGTGATACTCCGAAGACTGAAGATCATCATCTTTATAATAAATATGACCAAGATAATAATGAGACTGTTCTATGTAATATGAGTGTACTGATTCATGTTTTTCATATTCAAGTATATTGAGGTAATGTTTCTTTGCCTTTTCAGGGTCTTTTAATTGAGAATAGTACAGTGTTGCGAGATTTAATTGTACCTGCACCAGGTCTGGCCGTTGCTTTATCAGTTTTTCCAGGGTATCAGCCGCCTCGTCGTAATTACGAAGATTAACATATACGCGATATATCAGCATGTAAGGGTCTTCATATTCAGGAGATTGTGATATAGCACGTTTTGCGTACTTTATAGCATCATTGAAAACATACAGGTAGTAATAGCACTGGGCGATATGGTAGTTGATCCTTTCAGGTGCTTCATCTGTTTTTTCCATTTGAAGAAGTAGTGATAGTGCCTTTTTGAATTCAAGCTCGGCAGATTTCTTGGTTTGCAGAAGTTTCTGCCCCCTGTTAATGTGCATCAGGGCTTTACTGTACATGGTCCATTCAGTTTCAGGCGTTTGTACCTGTTCAACGGAAACTTCGCGTAAAGGTTGTAATGGTTCTTGTTTTGCCTGAGAAGTGTTGCATGCTGCCAGGGTTACAGCTATTAAAATCCAGTATATTCTTTTCATCAGTTAATCCAGTTCAAAAGGTTAATGTAACAATACTTTCAGCACCGGGTATTGTCAAATCAAAAGTAAAGTGTCAGGGTACTACTGGAGTAGTTAGTGCGTAAATGTCATTGAGGTGTTACGAAAAAATGAGTGTTTTCGTCGTAACTTTATGGATAAATTGTATACGTATGATATCTGTAGTATTAAGAAGTATTTTATAGTTGAACTAAAATGACAGCGTGGATACGCAGTCTGTTGCAGGCAATACTTTGCAGGCGAATACACGTAATGACCACAGGAGGTTACAATAATGTTTCTGGGAATTGACCCACTTTACTGGATAATGATGTTGCCGGTACTTCTCCTTTCCTTATGGGCATCGATGAAGGTAAAGAGTACATTTAAAAAATATTCGAAAATTGCAACAAGATCCGGATATACCGGTGCCAGGGTAGCGGAAATGATTCTGCAGCAGAATGGTCTCGGTAATATTCCGGTTGTCGAGACAAAGGGATTTCTTTCTGATCACTATGATCCGGTAAAAAAGGTAATTCGTCTTTCACCTGATGTGTACAGGAGCAGTTCTATTGCCTCTATCGGTGTGGCTGCTCACGAGACAGGCCATGCCCTGCAGCACTCCAAAGAATACAAGCCGCTGGTGCTTCGAAACATGATGGCTCCCATGGCTTCAATCGGTTCTAACCTTTCATGGATCATCATATTCGCGGGTTTTATTATTGGGGCTCTGGGTCTTGTGAAGGTTGGAATAATTCTTTTCAGCGTGGTGGTAGCATTTCAGTTGATAACACTGCCGGTTGAATTCAATGCGTCAACCAGGGCAAAAGCCGTGCTGTCCACATATGGAATAGTCAGTGCAGCAGAACTGAAAGGGGTAAATAATGTACTTTCAGCTGCAGCGATGACCTACGTAGCTGCTGCGGCTTCTGCAGTTATGACCCTGCTTTACTTTCTGATCAGGGCGGGACTTCTGGGTGGAGATGAGTAAATCATCTCTACTCCTTTTTTCTGTTTTTTTTCAGCCCGGCAGGCCTGGGAATGTTGATACCATCAGAATCACGTAATTCAGGTGATGTATCATCTGGATCATTGTTTATCAGTACATTCTTTGCCTTTTCCGCGTAATCATCCCTTTTGACGAACAGGTAACGGATATCTGAAAATACCATGTACAGGATAGGGGTGCCAAACAGGGTAATAGTGGATCCGAACAAAAGTCCCCATGACATGGAAACTGCCATGGGTACCAGGAAAGGATCAAACCCCCCCCATCCATAGGCGGTGGGGAGTAATCCAAATACTGTGGTAATGGTTGTGAGAAATACCGGGCGAAGTCGTTTGACACCGGCATCAATGCAGGCATCCATGAGTTCCATATGTTTTTTACGGTTGTTGTTGATGAAGGAAACAAGTACGATGGAATCATTAACAATAACCCCGGTTAATCCTACCACACCCATCAGTCCGAGAAAGGAAAGCGGTAGGCCGTGAAAATAAAATGCCCAGATAACACCAACCAGGGTAAGTGGAATAACCCCCATTATTACAATGGGATGGATTAGCGAACGGAAAAGAGCTACCAGGATAATATAAATAACAAGTGCGGCGATTAGAAAGGACCGAACGAGGTTTTCCACTGATTCCTGCGTGTCCTTGAATTCCCCCTCGTAGTCTACGGTATATTCCTGGTAACGATCTTCGATGTCAGCAAATTTATCAATGAGCTTGCGGTTTACCGTAACAGACGAGACACCTTCGGCTTCTTCCTCGATATCCGCTGTAACTGAAATGGAACGTTTCCAGTCCTCCCGGTTTATAACCGATATGCCTTTTCCATATGTTACGTAAGAGATTGACGCAAGTGGTACCAGGTTTCCCATCTTATTGGCAATCTTTATCCTGCTGATGCTTGAGGTGGATTTCCGGAGATGGTCTGGAAAAATAACCCGGATATCTATTTCCTCGTCGGTCTTTTTTATGCTGGTAGCCACGGTCCCCTCGTAGCAGGAGCGCACCGTGTTGGCGATATCATACACCGTAATGCCGGTAAGGGCAGCTTTTTGAGGTATGGCGTGAATGAGAAGTTCAGTTTTTCCTTCTTCGTAGGTGTCCTTTACGTCAAATACTCCATCTATAGTTTTAAGGTAGTCCTTGTATTCAGCGGCAATTTTTTGAAGGACGTTGAAATCATCTCCCTTGATGGTAACGCTGACGGGTTCTCCCTGTGGAGGGCCTGTCCTGATTTTATCGAATTCAAGTTTTTCGAAGTTGTTTTCAATCGGGGCACATTTTTTTCGCAGTTCTACGGTGATCTCTTCCGCATCTCGTTCCCTGCTCTGCATGGGGGTGAGGTATACCATTATGATACCATAATTTGATCCTCGCTTGGTGAAGGGATCGGTTGGCGATTCCTGTATAATGCCGGCTCTCGTGGTATAGCTGTCCAGTTCGTGTTCGGGGAGCTGGGCCACCCTCTTCTCTATCAGGGACATCCTCTCGCTCATTTTCTGTACGGTGGTACCCGTGGGGGCCTCGGCCTTGATGGTAAGGGTTTCAATATTTCCCTGGGGGAAAAGTATAAATTTAACCTTCAATACACCGAAAGCGATAGTACCCGCGAAAAGTATGAAGATGAGTATGCTGAATATATACCGGTGATGTAATACTCCTGATAAAGCACCCCTGTACACTGCCCATATCTTTTCAAAAAAATGTGTTTTATCAACCAGTGATTCACCATCAGTTACACCCTGTCGCCTGGAACGGTTCTTTTCCACATCGTATACATGTGAGGGAAGAATGAACATTGATTCAACCCATGAAGCGATGAGGGAAACAGAAACTACGGCGGGCAGGGTCCAGATAAACTTTCCCATAATACCTGACATGAACATCAGCGGTGCAAATGCTGCTATCGTTGTCATGATAGTACCGGCTACCGGTATTATGACCTCGGCTGTTCCATTTATCACCGCACCCTTTACATCTTCACCGTCCTCAATATGCCTGTATATGTTTTCAGCAACTATTATGGCGTCATCCACAACCATACCAAGAACCATGATAAGTCCGAACATTGACATGAGGTTGATGGTGACTCCCTGAATTCCCATCCAGATAAAGGTACCTGAGAAAGCAAGGGGGACGCCGAGAGAAGTGACCAGTGCGATTCGCCAGCCAAGGGTTATAAATAATGAGAGGATAACAAGTATGAGTCCCACCAGTCCGTTATTGATGAGCACATCCAGGCGCCTTTTTACAAAATATGAAAGATCATTGTTAAGAATAATATCATAATTATCAGGAAGGATTTTTTTGAAGGTTTCAATTTTTTTGGTGACCTCTTCCACGACATCGATAATATCAGAGTTGCTTTTCTTCTGTATTGTTAATGCTATGGATTGTTGTCCCTCTGTTTTATTTATAATTTTAACTTCTTCAAATGAATCTCTAACACGGGCAACATCTCCAACCCGTACCCAGTTGCCCATATCATTTGCACGTATTAATACATTGCTGATCTCCCGGGGATTATCAACCTCGCCAATGGTTCTTATCAGTATCTCCTCTTTGCTGCTCTTTACTGAACCTCCGGGAAAGTCAATATTCTTGCGGGAGAGGGCCAGTATTACCTCGTTGATTGCCACGTGATAGGTGTCAAGGAGTGACGGGTTGACCTCCACAATCATCTCATGGTCGCGGTATCCTTTTTTTTCTATCCTGGCAACTCCGGTTGTGGTGATCAGGCGGTCTTCAAGTATTGACGCATACTTACGCATCTTGAATTCATCCGCATCGTTGTGAATGCCGTTTTTGTTGATAATTGAAATGTCAAGTACCGGCTGCTGGTCAGTATTTAATTCGGTGACCTCGGGATCTTCAACGTCCTCGGGGAAATCCTTTATTCTGTCTATGGCATTCTTGATGTCATTAACCGTTTTATCTTTGTTCTCAAGGTCGGGATCAAGCTGTACAACTACAACAGACCGGGACTCAAGTGAGTTTGAGGACAATTCTTCGATACCGTCCACTTCGCGCAGCTGCTCTTCAATTTCGATAGTCACATGTTTCTCTACGTCACTTGGGGTTGCTCCCGGGTATATGGTACTAACAATTACAAAATCGAAGTCGATTTTAGGAAACGCTTCCCTGTTCTCGGTCTGCAGGTATATAATACCGGCTATCAATACGCCGATTGCCAGAAGGTTTACAAATAATGAGTTACCAGAGAAGAAGGCGATCAATTTTTTCATGGAAAAGGCACCTTATTGAGGGAATAATAATCAGGATTAACAATTGAAAAAATGTACATATTTTTGTGTATAAGTCAATAGATTTATTATGGTGGAAAAATGAAAACCTGTATTATCACATCAGTATAATTAATGCTGGAAATGTACGCATGGTAGGATATACTACAGAAAAGATCTATGAGAAAAAACAGGGCGTGGCCAAAAAGCAAAATATATGAATGATATAGGAACAGACAGCACGTATATACTGAAAATAATTGTACTTGATGATGATCCGGTTGTGCGTGCAATGATAGACAAGATGCTTTCGGTTGATTACGAAATACAACAGGCCGCAACCTATAGAGAGTTCAGGGAAAAACTTCTCAAGTTTACACCGGATGTTGCCCTTGTTGACCTTCTGCTGCCCGATGGTGATGGAATTGAGATTTGCAGTGAATTACGCAGGGAAAGAGGTGACGGTAACCTGTTTATCTATATCCTGACCGCAAACCGTGATGAGTCATCCATAGAAAAAGCCTACAGGGCGGGTGCGAATGACTACCTCATTAAGCCATTTAACAGGCTGGAACTGAAGTCAAAGATAGCCCAGTGCAGCAGGATGATGCGTTCACATGATGAACTTACCCGCACTCTCAAGCAGCAATCCAGGCTGAAAAAACGGTTATTTAATCTGAACAGGCTGGTTAGAAACAGTATACAGGTTTCAGATTCAGAAAACCTGTATACTGAAATTGAGCAGATATTGAGCGTGATACCATCCAGGTATCTTGAGGTTGTGACAATACCGGATTCCGATGAGTTTAAGACTGTTCTTTCCCGGGATAACGGGAATTCTGAGAAAACAATGCCTTTTTTGAAAATATACCCTAACCTGGCTGGTAAAATATCCAGGTCACAACCTTCATATCTGCAACTGCAGCCAGGCAGCGGGGAGCCGTTGCACTGTGCCCTCGTGCCATATCACGTGAGCGGTAAAACAGCTGGATATATTCTTCTGGAGAGAGAAAGAAAATTCAGCAATGATGAGAAGAACATTCTTTCTTTGTTCGGTGATTTTTTCGGTATAATGAATGAAAGGATCAATATACAGGCACAGGTGGAAAAGCAGAATTCCAGGTATCGTGATGAAATATCGAAGGTAAGAACCGTACAGGTGTCACTCCTCCCCCGTATCAGTGAACTTCGGGGCTTTGACATGGCATCAACATTTCTTCCAGCTGACGACCTCTCTGGTGATTTCTTTGACGGTTTTTTTATCGAGGAGGATGTATACCAGGTAGTCCTTTGTGATATTTCCGGGCATGGTGTTGCCTCATCTTACGTGGGTAACGCTTTTCGAACACTTTTGCGCTCCTACTCAACCAGTGAAAACGATCCGGCAAAGGTGCTGCATGAGGTAAACGCGAGAATGGTGGCAGACGCCAGTGGGCTGTATTATTTCGGTACTATTCTGCTGGTGAGAATACAGATTTCCACCGGGCATGTGACCTTTGCATCCGGCGGTCATCCACCCGCTTTGCTGTATGAAAAGACGACAGGGAACTGCAGGGATCTTGGTAATACCGGTCCCCTGGTGGGAATCTTTGACAGTGTTGCGTATAAGAATATCAGTTTTACAATGCATGAGGGAGACTGCCTTTTCATGTATACCGACGGACTGGTAGAGGCAATGGCCGAGAATTCGCGGGAGATGTATGGTGAGGACAGGTTGCGGCAGAATTTTCTTCAATATGTGAATGAATCATCCATTGATATTGTTCATTCAATAGTAGGATCATTTTACGAGTATACCAGTTACTCGTGGCAGGAGGATGATCTTACAATAATATGCATAAAAAAAATATGATTTATTTCTGTCGGAACGCCTGCAGCCTGAAATTTTCAATAATACCAGCGCTGTATTCAAGAATACGCAGTATGGCACCATATCCTGTGCACTGGTGAAAGTTGCTGATCACCTCCTTCTTTGCAGCCCCTTCAATATGAATGCTATTAAACTGCAGCGGGGTTTCCCATTCCGGTTCTTTCCATTCCAATAGCTGTTTGCAAAAATCTGAAATGTCGTGAAGAATGAACGCTGATTCCCTGAGGTAGGCGTTTTTATGGTTTTCGATCTCAAGGGGTTGTACTCCCGGCCTGTGCAGAAGGGATATATGATCTTCAATTCTAAGGGCATGGCGGCGGCCACGGGGGCCTCCGTATTGTTCAAGCTTCTGTATAAGGGTGTACAGGGTGTCCCTGTGTTCACGTTCCTTTAGTAATGACCATAGTATGGGCAGGTACACCCGCAGAAGCCGGGTAAGGGCCCCATACATGTGACGGATTTCAAACCCGGCTTTTGGATGAAATTCTATATCGGGGTATTCCCGTATCATCTCTGTGTGTTCTTCGATTATCCTGTCAACCTGTTGTGAGAAACTCTGATTGTTTTTCTTTTTCTCATAGCTTTCTTTTATCTTTTCGAAATTTGCTATTTCTGCCAGGATAAATCCTTCAAGGTCCATTTTATTGCGAAGGGCAATCTGCAACCGTTCTTCAAAGGCATCACGGTCGAACCATCGTGGATTGTGTTTGGCGGCATACTGGTCGTACTTTGCTCGAATTTTTTCTATAAGGCTTTCTGTTTCTTTATCAGACAGGGGCATCGTATCTCCATTACATCATTATTATTAATCCAAAGAGGAGCTTATGATATCATATGGCTCTAAACATATGAAACCGCCCGCTTCGCTCGATAAACGCGGATTAACGCCGATTATCGTGAATATTTGATAATTAATATCATATAACTCATTACTCTTCATCTTTACTAAACTGATATCACGCGGAGGCGCGGGGAACGCGGAGAGTTCCGTGCCTT
>CAZVRB010000061.1:10259-23895 GCA_964629365.1 uncultured Leptospiraceae bacterium | reverse complement strand
TACGGGAAAATATAATCATAGGGCAATGTCTGGTATGTCTGGTCCGCATAAACGTATGGAGTTGCAAGTCTTTCTCTTAACGATCTGTTTATCATGAATGATGAACTGTTCATACCAATTGGTTTGAATATATTATCATTAATATATTCAGAAAAGGATTGTCCTGAAATTCTCTCAACGATGTACCCTGCAAGTGCATACCCGTAATTTGAATAGCTGGTAACCGTTCCCGGAGGATATACCCTGTCGGGAGTACGCTCTTTTATAAACTGTTCAAGTGTCAGTCTCTTTTCTTTTTCCAGGGTGGACATCCTGACGTTTATATCATCAAATCCAGGTGTATGCGTGAGAAGATGCCGTAAGGTTACAGGAGGATACGAGTTTCCCGGTATAACCTTAACATCAAGGTAAGAATTCACGTCCGTATCAAGCTTTAGTTTTCCCTGTTGATACAGCTGCATCACGGCAGTTGCGATAAATAGCTTCGAGTTGGATGCAATCCTGTATATGGTTTTAGCCGGATCAGGCTTGATTTTCTTTTCCAGGTCGGCATACCCGTATCCCTGCGAATATATAACCTTACCGTCCTTGACCATAATAAATACGGCCCCGGGTACATGGTATTCATCTAACTTTGTGCTGAAATAATTATCAGTGAAATTCTTCACATCTGGTGTATTGATTGATTGAGCGAAAGACCACAAGGGATTGACAGCAATAAAAACAACGAGTAGTATGAATCTAATTGTTCTGTGTATCATTTTATAACCTGCCTTTTCGATATCCAACGGGTTTGATGCGGACAGAAATTTACTATCTGTGTATACCTTAATTACAATATACCCGGGTATTAGATATCATTTATTATTTAAAGTCTATTAGTTTTTAAAAATTCTATTGATACTTAATTCTTGACAAATCCTAAACATTTCATTCTTCTTAAAAATTCGTTAATAAAGATAATGGTAGAGATCTAATAATGGAAAACGATTCACAAAAACAATCACTGAATTTCATTGAACAGATTATTGATGGCGACCTCGCTGAGGGAACATATGCAGCTGTGCACACACGGTTTCCTCCTGAACCAAACGGGTATCTTCACATAGGTCATGCTAAATCCATATGTCTCAACTTCGGCCTGGCTGAGAAATATAACGGTAAATGCAATCTTCGTTTCGATGACACCAACCCGGAAAAAGAAGATGTTGAATACGTTGAATCAATCAAGCAGGACATACAATGGCTTGGATTTACCTGGCATGAAAACCCCAGGTATGCCTCAGACTATTTCGACCAGTTATATGAATGGGGAGTGCTGTTGATCAAAAAAGGAAAAGCTTATGTATGTGACATGAGCGCCGAAGATGCAGCTGCCTCACGGGGAACACCAACACAGCCGGGAAAGGAAAGCCCTGATCGCAACAGGCCTGTAGAAGAAAACCTTGAATTATTCAATCGCATGAAAGCTGGTGAGTTCAAGGAAGGTGAAAAGGTACTTCGGGCAAAGATTGACATGTCCTCCCCCAATATGCACATGAGGGATCCTGTATTATATCGAATCAGGCATCAAACACATCATAATACGGGTGATACATGGTGTATATATCCCACATATGATTTTGCCCATGGGCAGTCAGATTATATCGAAGGTATTACCCACTCGATTTGTACACTGGAGTTTGAAGTACACCGTCCACTATACGACTGGATACTGGATTGCATCGTACCACGGGGTGAATACAGGCCCAGGCAGATCGAATTTGCCCGCTTGAATCTGAATTATACCATAATGAGCAAACGTATGCTGTTACGACTCGTGAAAGAAGGACACGTGCGCGGCTGGGATGATCCACGTATGCCCACAATAACAGGTCTTCGTCGACGGGGCTATACTCCGGATTCCATTCGAACTTTTGCAAAAACCGTTGGAGTTGCCAAACGTGACAACATTATCGACATGGCCCTGCTTGAACACTGTATACGTGATGATCTGAACAAAAAGGCCCAGAGGGTAATGGCTGTTCTTGATCCACTGAAAGTTGTGATAACAAATTACCCGGAGGGACAATCTGAAGAGATCGACGCGGTGAACAATCCTGAAGATGAATCCAGGGGAACACGTAAAGTCCCCTTCTCCAAAATACTTTATATTGAACGTAATGATTTCATGGAAGATGCGCCGCGGAAATTCTTCCGCCTTGCACCGGGCCGTGAAGTGCGTCTGCGGGGAACTTATTTCATTACCTGCAATGATGTGGTCAAGGATGAGTCCGGCAACATTGTTGAATTACACTGCACTTACGATCCTGAAACAAGAAACGGGTATGCCCCGGATGAACGTAAAGTAAAAGGAACCATTCACTGGGTATCCGCCGAACATGCAGTTAAATCTGAAATCAGGCTCTACGACCGGCTGTTCAATGTTGAAGATCCTTATGAAACCGGCGACAATGGGGATTTTACAGATAACCTCAACAATGAATCGCTGGTTACCGTACATGGATATGTTGAACCATTTATAAAGCAGGCCGTGCCGGGAGATTCTTTTCAGTTCGAGCGGCTTGGGTATTTCTGCATGGATGCGGACTCAACGAGTGACCTTCCAGTATTCAACCGGACGGTCACCCTTAGAGATACATGGTCAAAGATTTCATCAAGAAAATAACATTTTGGGAGGTAGCACATGGCAAAAGAGTATAAGCACGCTGTCTGGATTTGTCTTGCACTGAGTATTATTGCTGCTGGTGGCATAGTTGCAGGTATACTACTGGCAAAACCACTGGTTATTGCAATAGTACTGATACCTGTCATAGCCTATGAAGTGTACAGGACTGAAGGTGTATTTACTACACTGGCATCGTGGGGAGCACTTGGTATTGTATTCCTGGAAATATACGCCATCGCAAGTGGCATTACCTTTAATATTCAGGGATTGATACCGGTCAATCTTAATATTCCAGGTACCCTTGGCGCCAACCTGCCTGCTGCTCTTATCGGTCCTGTCATTCTTGTCATTCTTTCAGTGTATCTTTTCAAGCAAACGGCAGGTATGTATACCAGGTGGCTATCGGTTATTATATTAATTACTTCTGTAGCACTCTTTTACACAATTGATCCGCAGCTGCTGGGTAATATTTTCAATTCGCCTGACTTGCAGAGAGAAATAAACGAAGGCATACAGAGAAATATCAGGAAATAAATAATTGTCTTCATAAAAAAATGTGATAATTATAAAATATACGGTATCTAAATACTTGACAAAGATGCCGGTGTTTAATAGTCATGTTTCTCATACACAGTGCCCGGTGGTGTAATTGGCAACACGTCTGACTCTGGATCAGAAGTCTCCAGGTTCGAGCCCTGGCCGGGCAGAATAGTAAAACGCCGTTTCAGCGGCGTTTTTTATTTGTCATTATTTTCCAGCTTATCCTTCAACTCAACAAGGTCAAGATGCATAGTGCTATGCTCTTCAAGGAACTTCTTCATGTCTTTTGCCGCGGCAAGGTTTGACTTGAACAGGTCATTCATTGTATTCACGCGTGTTAACACATCGTAGATAGCCAGCTTCTGTTCTGTGGTTGCGTCATCGATCTCAATTGACCGGTTATTTATGGTTATTGCATCCTCTGACACTATTTTGTTCATCCTGCCCTGGTCCCTGACTGTGTTGGCAATTCGCCTGATATCATCACTGATTCCCTGTATCTGTTCAAAAACTTTACCTGCTGCTTTCACCGCGTCCTGAATGGTATGTGTATGTCGTTCCAGCCGTTCGTTGGTTGCATTAAGCATGGTGCTTATATCGTTTACACTTGATGCCGTCTGGTCTGCAAGCTTGGAAACCTCGTCAGCCACAACGGCAAATCCTCTGCCATAGTCACCCGCCCTGGCAGCTTCTATAGATGCATTAAGAGAAAGGAGGTTTATCTTATCGGATATATCGCTGATCACGTTCAATACTTCATTCACAGAACGTGATTCTTCAATCACCGTTAACATTTTTTCAGAAGCATTATACAGTTCTTTCTGCCCCTCTATTGCATCGGCAGCAACATCTTTTGTCTTTGTAACAGCATCATTTATTTTTGTCCCAAGTGAATCAGCAGATTCCATTAAGCCCTGTATCAGGTATACCAGTCTTTTTATATCATCTGCCTGGTTCTCTGCAGTTTCAGCCACCTGGTTGATGCCTGCTGCAATAGACTCAATCGATGCGGATATATCTATCATTTCAAGGGTCTGGGTTCTTGATGTGTCAAACGAACCGGAGGCAAGATCATTTATCTTTTGCAGGGTAATTCCGAGGTGCTGGGACAAACGGGTTACCCTGTTAGAACAATTACTGTTATTATCCTGTATAATAGCTAATGTTGACTTTATTTCATGAAAGTTCCTGTTGCCACGGCGTGATCTTATGATCAAAATAACCTGTATTGTAACGAAAAGAATAAAGAAAAAAGCAGCAACGATGAACGCATAATAGTTCCCGGTAAACATAAGAACAATCGAAAGTGCTATGCACACAAGTCCGCCAATTATGTACCTGGAGGTATCTTTCATTAATTTTATCCTCCACCAATTGGTGGAAATAAAGCCAGAATATCTTTATCTTTCAATGTATCTTCCAATTCCGCGTGACGGTTATTTATAAATATTATCGACACTTCTTTCGGGTCGATCTTCAATTTCTTTGTGACATCGTGTACTGAAATTCCATTCGACATTTGTATTTCTTTTTCGTCGAATCTTTCTCTACCCAGTGAGGCAAATAATTTAACCGTTATTTCCATAAATTACAAGATACAGTAATTGATTGTCAAGAGACATCAATTCATTCAAAAATTTTTTCATTTTAATCTTTTTACCGTCAAATTTTAGTGAAACGTTTTCTGCTTTCAACAGGTCACCGGCTACTTCAAAAATCCATGTACATGTTGAAACCGGTACAAACACCCCACTGTGGAACACTGGTTGCGCGACTGCATCCATAACAGTATTAAACACTTTTAACAGTACCATTCCAGGTGTGTCTATATTTGATATTCCGCCAGTATCACTTTTGTGTGTAATAGTTTCCCTGAATGATGATAATAGGCTTTTCTGCCTGAATACTGCCCCCGCGAGGCCCGGCATGGCTCCAGATAAGCTTACATGGTCACCTGGCCCCACGTGAACAGTAGATACATCATCAACCGGTTTGCTGTTAAGAAATATTGTTTTTATTTTTCCAGACAATATAACTTCAGTAATACCGCATCTATCAAGAAGAAACTCTTTTAACGGCATACTTCTTTCTATATCAATATATACCCCTTCCTGCAACATTATATTGAAGCGCTTAATTATATCCCTGTGGATAACAATTTCAACTGTTTTTGCAACTTGATTCACATTTAATTACTATATCCTCTACATGGCTTTCCTGTTCTAAACGGGTAACCAGTTGTATAATGTGTCAAGTTCCTCATCCTTTACATCAAAGGTTACATTATGCGGACCTACAGGCTCATCATAGAAATATTGTGGTAACCTGTCATCTTTTGATGTGAAGCCTGCCTGCATGTTGAAATCACGCTCCATTCCAAGAACGGTTTTTCCAAGCTCCGAAACATCATCGGCTGTCAACTCAAGTCCATAGAATGCGTTCAGCATATCTATCAATGCCTGGAATGTCTCCGGCTGGTCAAGCACTGCGAATGCGATAAAGAGACACATACCAGTTGAATCAATGGCAGCGGTTGCAACCTGGAGGTTTCTTGAAAGATCCATCTGACCTTCTGGTTTCAATGGGTCAACGAAGCCGCCCACTTTCAGTATGTTTGTAGCAATAGCATATCCGGCTGTGTGATCCGCTCCCATGGTGCTGGTGGCATAGGTAACACCAATACCCTGAATTGCACGGGGGTCATACGCCGGCATTGCCTGTCCCTTGACAACAGGGGCACGTTCAACGCCGAATACCCTGGCTGTGACCGCAGCACCATTTCCCAGTATTCTGCCAATATCTGTACCTTTACCAACTTCATGAATCAGTTTTATAGCACCCTTCGCGTCACCAAACTCAATTATACCGGCTTCCATGGCAACTCCAATTGTTGCACCCATTTCGATGGTATCAAGCCCGTAATTATCGTCCAGGTAATCCATCATGGCTATAGAATCCAGATCATCAATACAGCAATTAGCCCCATGCGCCCATACAGTTTCGTATTCCGGTTGCTTCGTCAGGAAATTACCTTTTTTGTCATTGTATGTTCCGGAACACTGTATAACGCAACCTCGATGACATCCATGTGTTGCTTTACCCCCCCTGCTGGTTTCAAGTTCAGCCTGGGTTTCTCCGCTTATTTTTGTAACACCTTCGAATTGCCCTTCCGAGAAATTTCGTGTGGGATATCCGCCGGACTCGTTTATTATATTTGCCAGTACGTTAGTACCATAAGCCGGCAACGCTTCCCCGGTTACGGAATGTGTCTTAAGTCCATGTACGAATACTTTATTCGCTTCCCTGAACTTATCGGGATCTTTGGGGCTGCGCATTTTCATTCCGGTATCATCAATAACAATGGCTTTCAACCCTTTTGATCCCATTACCGCGCCGGTGCCGCCCCTTCCGGCATGCCTTGAGGGTCTCAATTCCATGTCTGTACAGGCTATTGACGCGGCACCCATTTTCATCTCACCTGCAGGTCCTATTGATATACACGTGATCTTATCACCATACTGTTTTTTTAATTTTTCGACCAGGTCATAGTTTGGAAGCATTTTAAGTTTTTTGTCTTCATTGATACTAACGCCTTCACTGTTGATATGCATTACGTAGGTTGCATCCTGGTCAGGTTTGCCCTCAATGATTATGCCGGCATAACCAAGACGGGCAAGCACCTGGGCCGGTTGCCCTCCGGAATTTGACTCCTTTATTCCCCCGGTGAGAGGGCTCTTACAGCCAATTGATATCCTTCCCGACATTGCAGCAGCTGTACCGCTTAATAGTCCCGGCGCTATAACAAGCTTGTTCTTTTTACCCAGTGGATGACACATCGGATCTACTTCATTGTAAAGTACAGCCGTAGTCATGGCCCTTCCACCCAGTCCTGCATATTTTTCAGGGATGTCTTCGATTTTGTATTCTGGCCCACCCTTGCCGGCCATGTTTACGCGCAATATCTTTTCCATACACTCACCTCCACCTGGAGTTTGTTTTTTTGTTTAAGCCTGCCCGGAGCTAAGGAGAAATTCGTAGCCGGTGAACCATGAGATTGGAAAGGAGAAGCAGGTACGGAAAATGTTGATAAGCTGGCACTAATAGTAGATTTTGAAATGAGAAGAACTTTGAGACAGACTCAAATACTAATTTTAAGATAGATTAAAATACGTTAAAATAAAAGTCAATGAAATAAAAAAGGCGGCATCAAGTGATGCCGCCCTGGAATGTTGGGGGAGTTAAAGGGATTCTTTAACTATCTATACACGTCATGTCGGAGGTAGCAACAAGATTAACTTCTGATCCTAATAGCCTGCTTTTCACCATATCACCCGGCTTCAGCCTGGTATCTACGGTTACATCGTTTATTTCTTTCATATATTCAAAAATATCTTTCAAGGGAACATCCCCGTCAGTTTTTACTGACACCCGGGGGAAATCTTTGAAAACTGTTTTTACGGTGGAAGTGATACTTCTCATGGGATTGGTCACTTCCTGTACGGCATATTTCTTGCCGTTTTTACACTGGTTACCTTCAACTTCCCATTCTGTGCCCTTCTTTGTCACCTCGATCTCGCAACCAAGAGGACAGGATATACATGTTATGGTTACACTTTGTCTCATGTTATTTCTCCTCCTGTTTCAATTCTACAATAATCTCGCCCGCACCTTCGGGTATCTTGTCAATGTCAACTACTACCCTTTCCATTTCAGGAGGCTTCACTATCCTGAACTTCTTCGAAATGATCTGTTCCCCTCCGGCCGTAACAGTAAGCCTTGCTCTGGTAAAAGTCTCTGAACTTCTGAAATAGATGGTTGCCTTATTCTTCGTATTTACGTCAAGGTACTGGGGAACTACGTACATGATCTTCCCTTCAGCCCGCAGGGGTACCAGGTTTCTCTTATGGGTGCCGTTGCTGGAAAAGTTAGCCGCATATTCACCGGCAATGTCCCCGCTTTCAGAAACGAAATCAACAAGGTCGTTCACGTGCAGGGCGTTACCGCATGAGAATATACCGGGATTCATGGTCATCATGTTCTGGTCAACCACGGGTCCCTTTGTTTTTGGGTCCATGGGTACGTTGAGTGGCTCAATGATATCATTTTCCGGGATGAGGCCAACCGACAGTATAAGAGAGTCACACTCAATGTAACGTTCGGTGCCCGGTATGGGTTTGAAATTTTCAACCTGTGCTACCGTGACCCCTTCCACCCGGTTCTTTCCATGTACCTCGGTAACGGTTGTGCTCAGATGCAGTGGAATGTTGTAGTCTTCCAGGCACTGCACCACGTTACGGGTAAGCCCGGAAGGTTCTGGAAGTATCTCGTATACGCCTTCAACATCTGCACCTTCAAGCGTGAGCCGCCTGGCCATGATAAGGCCGATATCACCTGATCCAAGGATCACACATTTCTTCGTTGGCATGTATCCCTGGATGTTGATAAAATACTGAGCCAGGCCGGCAGTCATGATGCCTGATGGACGTTCACCCTGAATGAATACCTGCCTGTCGGTTCGTTCACGGCAACCCATGGCCATAACTACTGAGGGTGCCTTTGAATAGAAGGCTCCCTCGTCGTTGTTTACCAGGGCCAGGGTATACATGCCGTCTTTATAAGTAATATCAGTAAGAAACGAGTTAAGAAATACTGGTATATTCCGTTCACGGGCCATTTCAATGAACCTGTGAGCGTATTCAGGCCCGGTAAGTTTCTCCTTGAAGCGGACAACCCCGAACCCGTCGTGTATGCACTGTTTTAATATTCCACCCGGACGTTCTTCACGTTCGATGATGCAGACCTTCGCCCCCCTGTCATGGGCGGCAACTGCCGAGGCAAGACCGGCGGGTCCACCTCCTATTACTATGACGTCCCAGTTTTTGCTTGCAAGTTCCATGCTACACCTCGTCCTGCAATGATTTCAATTTCACGGTCTTCCCGGTATAATCCACATCATCCTTTGTGTGACCGTAGAAGAATTCAGAGTGATCCCCTTTCTTATGTATTGCGGTCATATCACAATTGAACTCTTCTGACATTATCTCAAGAACCCTTGGTGTACAGAAACCACCATGACAACGTCCTGCACCTGTTCGTGCCCTTCTCTTCAGACCGTCTACGGAAAGCACGGGAATGGGAGAACGCAGGGCGTCACGGATCTCACCCTCTGATATCTCTTCGCACCTGCAGACTATGCGTCCGTATTCTGGATTTTTCTTGATCAGTTCTGCCCGTTTTTCCAGTGACATGAGTTTAAGCTCCGGCGGAGACTGCCGCCTGGGATTAAAGTTCTGCTTCAGGGTTACATCCATGCTTTTTGAAAGGATGCCAACTGTCATTTTCACCACGTCCTCGGCAATGGCAGGAGCCGAGGCCAGGCCGGGGGACTGTATGCCCGCCGCGTGCACCAGGTTGTCCACATGTTCAGAAGGCTCGATGATAAAATCTTCTTCGTAAGTACATGCCCGAATGCCCGCGAAATAGGTAATGATCTGGGATTTATCTAAAAGCTTGTTCAGCCTCATGTGTTTCTTCAGTTCATCAAGGTGTTCCATGTCGGTAGAGTAATTCTCACGAAATGGAACCTCTTCAGCCGTGGGGCCAAGCAGGATGTTCCCTTCGGGAGTAAGCACCAGGCCTCCGCCCTTTGTTTTTGAGTCAGACTGAATGATGGGAGGCATGGCGGTATTGTGACGCTGGTACCGACCGGTCTTGATGTCCAGTATGGC
Organism: uncultured Leptospiraceae bacterium; assembly: GCA_964629365.1. GTDB lineage: Bacteria > Spirochaetota > UBA4802 > UBA4802 > UB4802 > M55B154. The sequence goes on along the minus strand of CAZVRB010000061.1, from coordinate 13,959 downwards.
GTCCACCCCCTTTCTGCCGTGCAGTGAGAAGAAACGGTCGTCTGCGTATTCGGCAATTTTGTCTGCCCAGATTCCCGCCGCGTTGATAATCACCCCCGCGCTGAATGTGCCGCGATTGGTGGTGACCCTGCCGATACGGGCAGCTTCCATTTCAAATCCCGTTACCACGGTGTTGAGAGACACCACCACGCCGTTTTGAACCGCGTTTTCAGCAAAGGCGATGGTCATCTTGTATGGTGAAAGAATTCCCGCAGAAGGCATGTAAAGCCCGCCGTGCTGACTGTCTATCACGTTGGGTTCAACCTGGCGAACTTTTTTGCGTGAATAATAATCCCAACCGCCGATACCGTTTTTCTTCGCCCGGGACGCCATCAGTGGGTACAGCAGCCGTATAAAAGGATTACCAAAAAGCATAATGGAGCCGTTACGAATAAACTCAACATCGAGCTCTTTACAGATATCGGTATACATGCGGTTGCCCCGCACGTTGTAATGGGCCTTCTTCGAGCCGGGTGATGCGGCAAAACCGGGGTGAACCATACCGTCGTTTCGCCCCGAGGCGTGCTTGGCAACGTCCTCCTCTTTCTCGCACAGCACAACTGAAACATTATATTTTGACAGCTGCCTGGCGATGGCTGAACCTGTCACGCCGCCCCCAATTATTGCCACATCGAAATGCTTTCCTTCAAGAAAACCATCATTCAGGCGGGGGACGTACATGCTGTCAGTGACCACATTGTCAACCTCTATGTCGTTGACCACCCCCTTATACCCCTTGCCTGTAGCAGCGTATCCAGCCTCTATCTTCTGATCCCAGCTGCTGACCCGTCCGTTGAGAACAACTGAACTTCGCCATTCGCTGGCTTCTACCCCGGTGATCTTCGCCTTTTTAAGGGCTTCGTGTACTGCCTGTAATCCTTCACTCATGCCATGCCTCTCTTCTTACTTGATCTTTCTCCATTCTTTTCCCTTGAGGTCAAGGGCAAGCTGGCCGCCCGGATTCATGATGTTGTTCGGGTCAAAATGATCTTTAATGGCGCGTAAAACGTTCATCTGCTCTTTCCCAAGATGTCTTTCCATCCACGGGGCGATCATTCGGCCTACACCGTGATGATGGCTGAGAGATCCACCGCTTTTTTCGATGGCATCAATCACCCCTTCCTGGAACTTTACGTAGGCATCGATGTCGTCTTCTTTCATTATGTAAATGAAATACAGGTTGGTTCCCTGTGAATAAAAATGTGAGGCGTGTGTCATGCAGATGGTTTGCGGTCTGCTTTTCACGAACTCGCGAACTTCACGGTGCACGTTATGAAGCTGGTCCCAGGTAAGCCCGGTTTCCAGTGTATCGATAAGGATACCGTAATCATGCAGGTCTTCCCTGAGATACGGGTCTTTGTAACGGCCGGGTTCCCACATCTTTGTGGGGAGACCGGTGATGTACATGCCGCCGTGTTTTTTGCATATCTTCTTAACCTGCTTCTTTATGTTCTTCGCGAATGATTTCTCGCCTTCTGACGAACCGAGAAACAGGCAGCGTTTCATTGGTTTGAAGCCACGCAACTGCATTGCCTTGTCCATTATGGTTCCGTCAATGCCGTAGAGCTTCAGGCCGATATGTGTCTCTTCTTCATCGGATATCCTGAATACAGCCGGCATGCCGAACTCGCCCTGTGATATTTCCCGGCCGGCGTTAATGGCAGATTCGAATGAGGGGAAGATAAAACCGAATCGCTGCCTGTTCTCGGGCATGTATCGGTATACCTTCCATGTTACTTCAACCAGCACCCCGAATGTGCCTTCACTGCCCTTCATGATATCGTTTACCTTCGGGCCGGTTGCGGTTGCGGGATATTCATGTGTGGTAAAAGACCCCGTGGGCGTGATCCATTCCATGGCCAGCACCAGGTCGTAGGCGTCACCGTAATAACTTGATCCCTGTCCTGAACCCAGTGTGACGATCCAGCCCCCAACTGATGAATATTCGAAAGATTGTGGAAAATGTCCGCATGTATAATTTCGTTTGGCATTCAGTTTTTCAGGGGCGTTATTCAGGGCGTCTTCAAGTGCCGGGCCCATCATTCCCGCTTCAACGGTAACGGTCTGGTTTTTTTCGTTAAGTTCTACGATCTTGTTCATATGGGTATTCAACACCAGGGTAACACCCCCCTTCGCTGGTCGAAGACCAAAATTCACCGATGAACCACCACCATATACGTAAACGGGAATCTTCTGCTGGTTGCAGTATTTTACAATTTGCTGTACGTCATCCTTATTACGTGGATGCACCACAAGGTCTGATACCCTGTCGATAATCTCGTTTCTCAGCTTCATAGCTTCTTCGATGGTTTTACCGGTAGAATACTTCAGGCGCTGATATTCGTCTGAGCTTATATTTTCAGAACCTACTATCTTCTCAAATTTTTCTACCTGGGCCTTTGTAAGCTTTACCTTCTTCTTGAACTCTACCTTCTCCCTTCCATCGCTTTCTTTTCTTCGGAAGGCGTCATCGGTAATGTTAAAAACCTGTTTCATCTCTTTGTAAAGCTTTGGGTTAGGATGCTTGAAAGCCTTTGGATCTCCCCACTTAAAGATAGACCTGTAGGTGCCCTCTTCGGGTGGTTGTTCTGTCCAGTCGGGTATAAACGTATCTTTTTTAGACATAAGTGCCTCCGTATAATCTGTTATTACTGTGTACTATATAATATTGTATCTCAGATGGCAGTGCCAACCTGATTTTCATACGCTTCATATATCTGCTCCTCTGTATATACCAGCACGTCGTTCATTACAATTCGTGCTTTTTCTGAATCTTTTTCAAGAATGGCGTCATATATCTCCACATGAAAGATCTCTGACCTGGCCGCATTTTCAGGCCGATCAAAATAAAGATACCCGTAATCCCTGAATATGCGTTGAAAAAAGTTCAGTATAAACAAAAAGAAAAGATTACCGCTTGCCCTGGCGATTATCCGGTGTATAAGATAATCGCGTTCAAGCACTGACATGTTGTCTTTATTATGTATGGCTTCCTGTATTTGCTGAAGATGTTCAGTGCTTCGATTCATGGCGGCCGCCGCGGCCATTTCCGGGGAGATGATTTTTCGTATATCAAGAAGGCTTTTGAGGATGTCGATATTGATCATGCTGTCCATGTAGACGATTTCTTTCATAAGCTCCAGGTTGCCGCTGTCCTTGAAGTTTTTCACATAGACACCGTCACCGTGGTTGATCTCAACAAGTTCAAGAAATTCAAGTTTTTTCAGTGCCTCACGAACGGTAGCGCGGTTTACATTCAGCAGCTCGGCCATTGTACGCTCCGTCATCAGCTTGTGTCCGGGAGAAAGTTCCCCCTTGATGATTTTGCGCTGAAGCTGCCCTGTAATCTCTTCGTGAAGCCTGCTTTTTTTTACCGGGTCTAATTTTTCCATATTGTCCTTTTGGCTCAATGATCCAGTGGTTCGACCAATTGTAATATAGTAAAAATGTAGCTCCCCTGTCAAGTATTTCAGGAAAAAATTCGGTGTAGTATTAAAATATTTATACTTTTTGATTTGATAATGCTTTACGAATATTTGGAATCGCCCGCTTCGCTTGATGGACGCAGATTAACGCAGATGAATTCTTATAATAAAAAAGCACCCCATTTTCGGGGTGCTTTTAAAATAAAAGTATCTGATAATTAGAATGTATATGCTGC
>CAZVRB010000061.1:0-10159 GCA_964629365.1 uncultured Leptospiraceae bacterium | reverse complement strand
GTTATACAGTGCCTGTATACTTACGTTTTCTGTTATATATACACCGCCTCCGATACCCCAGTATAATCCACCTTCGCTTTCAATATCAGGAGCAAAGTCATCTGCATCAACGATAAAAAAGTTGTAACCAATATGTCCAACAATATATGGCACAATAGCCCCATCCATGGGAAAATTCAACTGGAATAAAGCATAAATTGGTATAAAATTGAATTCGATATCAGTATCTGCATCTACTTCACGTGGTAAGTGGTATCTTAAACCAAGACCAGCATAAAATGTTTCCGATAACGCCATTGCACCTTCAGCACCAAGAAACAAGCCAACATTAACATCCTCATCGAAATCGATGTCATCATTTTCCAATGTAATTTCGCCAAACATATCCAACCCGCCAAGCACAGTAAACTTAAAACCCTGATCTTCCTGCGCGAATAATCCACCTGACATGATAAGCAATAGACAAGCAACCAAAGCCACGAACTTTAAAGTCTTCATCTTGCCTCCCTGCATGTTTTCACATGCAATATATTATTTTTGATACCGTTATATCTGCATATTGTAATACATCAAAAAATATTGCAATATATTTTTATGTATTACGTCTCATTAATTGAATGTGTATGTAACCGCTATTGTGAGCCTTGTATATTTAATTTCAATATCCTCAGAAGAAGAAAGTGAATCTGATGTTAACTGTCCATCAAAATTAGATACGCTGTATAAGAACTGAAGACCAACTTTTTCTGTAAAATATAAACCTGCTCCAATACCATAATGGAAACCCGGTGTTGCATCATAGCTTGGATTACTTAAACCCTCATCTTCCAGGGATTCTTCGGCTTCTGATGTATCGAATAATGGAACTCCGTAACCCAGGTGAATCACAAGATACGGCGCGATATCATCTTCTACCGGAATATTGTACTGTAACAACAGGTAAGGTATAATTGCACTAACACCAACAGCCCCTTCATCCTGGTCAATGTCCCTTGGTATCAGGTATCTGAATCCCAAACCAACCTCAAACCCTTCACCAAATGGTAACGCACCCTCGATTCCAATTGTTAGACCGGGATCTACATCCTCATCTCCGCCAAGGAGATCATCCAAGACATCATTATCAAATTCAGCCTCTGCTTCTCCTACAACATCAATCCCCCCAAGCAACGTGTACTTGATACCCATGTTGTCCTTTGCAAATGCACCACTTGTTGCAAGGAGCAATACGCAAAATATTAACACGACGAATCTTACTTTTTTCATACGCCCCCCATTAAATTATGTAATCATTACATATTGCATAAGTATCCAGATATGTCAAGATAATTGACCTATCATAATACAACAATTTATATATTTGTTTACATATTGATCAATCTGTTATTTAATTGAAGGCCTGTAGATGCATTACAATCGGCGGGCTACAATAATGGTAAAATCATCCTCTATTGTTTTTTCATCAAGAAAGTCGTTAAAACGGGTTACAATATATTCCAGTATCTCGGAAGCAGAACCTGCAGGAGCATCTCTGAACGATTCTATCAGGCGTTTTCTTCCGAAACGATGCTGCTCCGCGTTATTGCTTTCGATAATGCAATCGGTATACATCAGAAGCACGTCATCTTTCTGTACCCTGAACTTTATGGTCTTACATGGATCAGGATTATTCATGATACCGATGGGCCTGCACTTGTGGTCAGTATAACGCTCACCTATGGCCTGTACGCCACCCCCTGCCTTTCTTCGCAGCAGTTCAGGATGCCCCGCGTTCACATATTCAACGTAATCACCGTCAAAACGCAAAATTATACCTGTCATGAACATATTGGTGTCATGCAGTTCGTGGAGCATCTGGTAGTTCACGTTGTCCATCACCCGTCCCAGTCTTTCGTATTTAAGCCTGTTGAAATACCTGTAGACAACGGGACGTGCCAGAAATGTTACAAGTGCAGCTGCCACACCGTGACCGGAAACATCAAACAACGACATCCCTGTCAGTGAATCTTCATTATAATAAAAATCGTAAAAATCTCCCGAAACTCCATACCTGGGAATATATGAATAAGCAACCTCCCAGAGTTCTGTAAGGGGAGCCTTTTCAGGGAACAATGAGGCCTGGATATCAGAGGCAATGTCCATTTCTATATCTGACATTTTCTGTATGCTTTCAAGTTCCATGTTGGTGTTCACCAGGCTCTCGTTCATTGTTTCCAGACGAGCCTTCGTCTTCTGCAGTACCAGGTTCTTCCTGCTCAGGTAACTGGAGATAAATGAGATGAGAAGGAATGGCAGCAGCATTGATATTGAATAAAAAAGCTGCATGGACAATACCCCGTCCTGCCCTGATACTTCGATGGCGTACCAGGTTACCAGTACATGGGTAACTATTGTCCCCAGCGCTATAAGCAGGGATTGCACGAAGGTGGTATACGAAAGCATTATTATCAGTGCCATCAACGCGCAGAATAATCCGAAAATTCTAATTTCATTTAACCTGTACACCCACGCGGCATACAACACAAGGTACATCAGTACCTGTGCATAGAACAAGAGAAGCTCAATTTTTTTAGGTATGAATTTTTTATAGTAAATGACGCCAATGGAAATGGAAGTACCGATCAGAATGATAATTGTTATGGCAAGAAGGTCTTTATAGGCAATACTGGTAAGGCCAAGTAGTTTTGCCACCAGGGTCTCAGCTGCGGTAATTATATATGCCACCAGGACATAGATATTGGTTCTAAGTATCAGTCGATAATGCGAAAGGTTAAATGAATTTTTATGTATCTCATCCATGGCCGATTCTCTTTGTTTTAAAAGGGGAAGGAGTTCTGGATAATTATTAGCAGTCAGTTTGTACTGATCACAAACAATAGTCAACAATACTATTTGAATGTCAATTATAAAAATCACTCTTTTGGGATTTGTGAATTGGTTGTATGGTTTTCACTATTAACCAACCGTCCGGATGTCTTACACTTTTTTTTGACGATATATAAAATGTTTACTATATTCATATTTCTTAAATATTCATAAAAGGAGATTAATCATGAAAGACATCAAGTTTTCGCAGATAACTAAAAAGGTAGAAGAATACCTTGAAGTGCTGGGTTCCCTCAAAAGACAATGGTAACGGGGCCCGGCACCCCGTCCTCCCCCCTTATTTTTTTATTTGTGCTTTTTACTGTTGACGCAACATCATCCCCTGTGATCAATACATAATCAGATTAATTATTTTCGGTGAAAAAACATGGTTATCTTTTTCTCAATTTCGGATATTGTACCTGTTGAGACATCCAGGTTGATATTACGTAAATTTGTTCCCGGAGATGCACCTGATGTATTCAGGTGGGCTTCTGATCGGGATATTGCCAGGTATGAACCATGGGAACCGCTGGAAACAATGGCTGATGCCGAAGCAAGTGTTCGTGCATCGATTACGAAATACAACATGAATAATGAATTTGATCTTGCCATACAACTGAAATCTACCGGGCAGGTTATCGGTATAATTGGTATTTCACACATTGATCGTCAGCACGGATGGTGTGAAGCAGGGTATACCATTGGCAGAAAATACTGGAACCATGGTTATGCCAGCGAAGCATTGCAGGCTTTTATTCAATTCGCCTTCAGGGATCTTGGTGTGTTCAGAATTGAAGCGGTGTGCATGATTGATAACAGGGCGTCAGAAAGGGTTATGCAGAAAGCGAACATGCAGTACGAAGGCATTAAATACGGCAGGTATTATGCAAACGGAGAATACCATTCTTCGAAGATGTATTATATATTAAGAAATTATTCTTAATATTCTCCTATATTTTTTTTTACTCAAAAAGAATTTAAAAAATTGTATCACGCGGAGGCGCGGGGAACGCGGAGAGTTCCGTGATCTTCCTTAGCGTCTCCGCGCCTCCGCGTGATACCTGTTGTGTATTGATGATTACCATACACCAATCACTATTCAGCAACAATCTGTGTTCATCTGTTTTTATGCTTCGGCTACGCTCAGCACAGCGTCGAGCGAAGCGGGCGGTTTCATATCTTTAAAGCCCTATAATATATTGAACTACTTGTATTGTATTATTTTTTTTAATACTTTGATATACATGATAAATGCTTATGATACTATATGCATATTATAATTCCCCGAATCAAGGATGAGTGCCATGAAAATCACAATTTCAACCATACTGTTAATGACAGGTTTCGTTTTCATATGCTGCACCTCCTCTCCTGCTGAGCAAAACATACAGACAGTTGAAGGTGTGGCGCAGATTTCAAAGGCCGGGCTGGTGGTGGGTAGTGTTATGATCATGAACCTTACGGCTGAAGAAATGGAATCATACAATGGAAAATATGTTCGGGCCAGGGGTGTAATCTCAAACGATCATCCATGGATGCTTGATATGGAAGATACAGGTGAAAATGATGACCCTGATGATACGGTAATTCGAAAACAGGGATTTACCATGCCTGCCATGGTGGAAGTGATAGAAATTTCTGTTGTGGAAAAGTAAAACTGTAACACTTCACTTGACATATAATACATTATATATTCATTTATACTAAAGATTGACCATGCAACATGTGGGGAATCATCATATTTCGGATTCCTGCAGTCATGTAGTAATATCAATTGTAAATTTTAAAAATAACAGGATAGTATATGGAACCATTAATAGCTACGATCAAAACCACAAAAGGTGATATCAAGCTGCAGCTGCACGCTGACAAGACCCCTGTCACCGTTGCGAACTTTGTGAACCTGGTAAAGCGTGGGTTTTACGATGGACTTACTTTTCACAGGGTAATCCCCGACTTCATGATACAGGGTGGATGCCCCGAAGGTTCAGGCCGTGGCGGTCCAGGGTATACCTTTGAAGATGAAATTAACCCCGAGCTGAAACATAACAGGCCGGGAATCCTGTCCATGGCAAACGCCGGTCCCGGCACAAACGGAAGCCAGTTCTTTATTACCCATGTGCCTACTCCATGGCTTGACGGAAAACACACGGTTTTTGGTAAAGTTATGGATTCTGATGATCAGAAAACCGTGAATAATATCCGACAGGGAGATGTGATTGAATCCATAACAATTGATGGTGATGTTGATGATCTGTTTGCCAGTGTGGAAGATCGCCTGAAACAATGGAATGGTATACTTGACGGGTAAGAATATCTACACGAGGTGAACTATATGAACCAGCCGGTTATCGTAAGCGCCTGCCGTACTCCAAATGGAAGCTTTAATGGATCATTATCAGGATTAACTGCAACAGACCTTGGGGCAACAGTTATTACCGAGGCAATTAAACGTGCGGGTATACATCAAGATATCATTGACGAAGTTATAATGGGACAGGTGCTGCCCTGCGGCTGCGGACAGAATCCCGCCAGGCAGGCTGCGGTAAAAGCCGGCCTGCCCTGGGACACCGCCTGTCTTACCGTAAACAAGGTATGCGGTTCAAGCCTCAAGTCTGTAATGCTGGCCTCACAGGCAATTGCGTCTGGTGACGCCGATGTTGTTATCGCAGGCGGTATGGAAAGCATGAGCAATGCCCCGTATTATCTACCAGACGCACGTTCAGGCTACAGGATGGGAAACGGTAAGCTTGTGGATCACATGGTTCATGACGGATTGTGGGACGTGGTGAATGACTTTCACATGGGCATTTCAAACGAGCTTTGTTCTGAAAAATATAATGTGAGCCGTGAAGAACAGGACAGGCATGCAGCGGAATCATACAAAAAGGCGATGAAGTCAATAGAAGAAGGACGTTTCAGCGATGAGATCATACCCGTTGAGGTGCCACAGTCAAAAGGAAAAACCAGTATTTTCGACACTGATGAATGCCCCAGGGAAACCACTTTTGAGATGCTTGAAAAAATGAAACCTGCGTTCAAAGAAGGTGGTGTTACAACGGCGGGTAATTCATCTATTATCAGCGATGGTGGTGCTGCAGTTGTAGTAATGTCGCGAAAGAAAGCTGAAGAACATGGATGTGAAATACTTGCCCATATCGGCCCACAGGCCACCTACGGCATTGATATGAAATACGTGCTGGTTGCCCCCATCGGTGCTATTCCACGCTGCCTTGATAAGGCGGGATTGTCAATAACAGATATAGATCTTTTCGAGATAAACGAGGCTTTCAGCGGTTCTTCGGTGGCAATACAGAAAGAGCTGAACATCGACCCTGAAAAGATAAACGTAAACGGGGGAAGCGTGGCACTGGGCCATCCAATCGGTGCAAGCGGATGCAGGGTTCTGGTGACACTCTTGTATGAGCTTAAACGACAAAATCTGAAAAAGGGCCTGGCCACACTGTGTCTCGGTGGTGGAGAAGCCGTTGCACTTCTTGTAAATTTACCGTGACAGAATTATATATTATGCTATAATAGTAATCAATAACGATCATGGCAGGACAGGATATGAAAACAGCAATAACAACGATTGAAGGTTTTATTATGGAAAGATTGAAATCAACAGGCATAAAGGTTTCGCTTTTTACCATGTTTCTTGCGGTCTTGATCATTATGCCCGCGTATATACACTCACAGTGGTATACCGGACCCGTGGTCAACGGCATTCTGCTTCTCACTGTTGTGTTGATCGGCACACCCGAGGCAATTGTGATGGGGCTTATACCAAGCGTAGTGGCCCTCAGCTCAGGCCTGCTCCCTGTTGCACTGGCCCCCGTGTTGCCCTTTATAATGCTGGGAAATGCGTTGTTTATCCTTGTATTCCATTATTTTAAAAAGACACATTTCATGGCAGGACTGGTGCCGGCTGCTATAATAAAATTCGCCTTTCTGCACTCAATGACATATTACATAATATCCGGGCTTGTATCTGAGAAGATTGCCGCCAACGCCGCGGTAATGATGAGCTGGCCCCAGCTTTTTACGGCGCTGATAGGCGGCACACTGGCATGGGTTGTGTTAAAGACATTGGATTTGCAGAAGAAAAAGTAAGCGTTATTCCACCGGGAGTGTAATAATAAAAGAAGTACCCTTCCCTGGCTGGCTTTCAACCTGTATTGTACCATCATGCTGACGTATAATACCAAACACAACCGCAAGACCAAGGCCGGTACCGCTGCCTGCTGACTTGGTTGTAAAGAAGGGGTCGAAAATCCTGTTGAGATTCTCCTCGTCTATTCCTAAGCCGGTATCAGAAATGCCCAGGATAATTGAGTTTCTGTTTTCATCAAACCGTGTTGTCACCACAAGTGTTCCACCATCGGGCATGGCATGGGCAGCGTTTTCCGCGAGGTTGTTTATAACCGAACGCATCTGGTTTACATCCATTGATGAAAAAGGTATATTCTCATCAAGCTTTCTCTTTATGGTTATTGACTGAAAACTGACATGATGTTCCAGTATATGCAATGTATTTGAGATGATCTCGTTGATGTTTGCCTGTATCTTTTCATGGGTGGATTCACGGGCAAAATCCAGAAGTCCCCGCACTATTTCCCTGCATCGTAGTGTCTCCTTGATGATCACATTCAAATCTTCAGAAAAATCAGTTTCCTTGAGATCTTCAAGCATCAGGCTGCTGTAGGTTAGTACGCCGGTGAGAGGATTGTTAATTTCATGGGCGATACCTGAAGCCATTCTGCCAAGGGATGCAAGTTTTTCAGATTGTATCAGCGCGTTCTTGGTGCTTACAAGCTCTTCGTATGAACTTTTCAATTCAAGGGCGGTATCTTTAAGTGTTTCAATTGTATACGGGAGGCACATCTCGCTTTCTGCCATGCCCATGTATATTGCAGTTGCGTGATCAATACACGTATCATAACCGCACGCCCCGCAATTGAGTTCATCTTCCGGGTTAAACTTTCCAAGCTTTTGCAGAATGGACTGCAATGCTTCCTTGGTCGGCCTGTGAAACCTTCGGTCATTCTCGATAAACTGTACATCAAGATTGACATCCCTGTAGGTTTCCATGTTCTCTTCCCACTCTTCCAGGTCGATCTCCTGGTACCTGCTCTGGGCGTACTTGCTGACAAAGGCACGCCTGCTGAAATGGTTCATCCCTGTTGTCATTGCGGGACCCATAATGCAGCCGTTACAGCATAACAGTTCAAGGAGTTGAATACCATGTGGGATTTTTTCAAATTCTTTAAGTGTATGAACGAATTGCTTTGTACCATCTGTGGCAAAAACCGTGTTGGTCATCAGGTCTTCCTGTATCCCGGCAGATTGAAGCATTCCCCTGCCGATTGGGAACAGGGTACCTTTGCCCGGATGGGGCGGATCAAAATCAGAAGGTTCAACCGTGTCCAGGGTAATATTCTTTTTTTCAATCATATCCCTGAGTTCTGAAAAGGTAAGAACCTCGCTGATAATGCCCTTCATGTCTTCTCTTTCAGCCTCGTCTTTCTTGGCAAGACATGGCCCAATAAACACGATTTCAGTATCATCACCGTACATCTCATGTATAACGCGGCCGATGGCGATCATTGGAGAGGCTATGGGTGCCAGGTTTCTCACAAGTCCCGGGTGAAATTTCTCAATGTAAGAAACAATTGAGGGACATGAGGTGGAGATATAATGTTTATTGGGATTATTGGTTACCAGTTCTTTAAAATGATATGACACAAGATCGGCACCAAAGGCTACTTCGACAACATGAGAAAAACCCAGTGCACGAAGGATACCGGTAAATTTACGATAATCAAGCTCGTTAAATTCCGCGGCAAAACTGGGGGCAACAGTGGCAACCACCTGCTTACCCATATCAATCAAAATTTCAACTTTCTCAATTGAACTCCTGACCTTTTTAGCCTGCTGTGTGCACACCTTGAAACAGTTGCCGCAACCAATACAACGCTCCTGTATAACCTCGGCCTGCCCGTTATAAATACGGATCGCCTTGGCCGGGCATTCTCGAACGCACGTGTAACATACACGGCATTTCTCTTTTATTGTCTGAACAAGGGGTTCCTTAACTGGTTCCATTTTGTTTCACTGAAATATCGCAATAATTTTAATATTCAGTATATCCCTGTAATATGGAATAATCATAAAAAGTTATCGTTGCGCGTAAAGCATGAATACACCCATGTTTGCCCGTACATCAGTATTGTCAACCGTAACTGAAAAACCGTTGGACATAAGGAGATCCTTAATGCGGTTTCCAAGATTTTCTCCACCCTCGATATGCTCATGAACTTCTATGGCAAGTTGATATATTTTCTTCCAGTCGCTGCTGTCTATTCCGTTGAGTACATCCCACTCGGCGTTTTCAGCGTCGATTTTCAGCAGGTCAATTCTTTCAATATTCTCATGACTGATCACTTCTGAAAGAGTTTTCAAAGAGCATGTTACATTAACTTTCTTATATAACCTGCGTAATCCCTGTTCAACTACAAAGGGGCGCAAAAAGGCAGGAACCATACGTGCAGCAGGATAGGTGGAACAAACAGTTTCCCTGTAATTATTAAGGTAATCATTTTTTTTTCTTTCCCAGATAAAAGGGTTCATGGTTGAATCACCCGATACACCTGGATAATAATTAAATGTTACGGTTTCATTCTTGCGTGACAACCCGTAATTATATAATTTAACCTGTTCCCTGTAATCCGAAAGGTTAGATTCCAGCACATCAAAGATCTGGGGGACGGGTTCGAAGGCATGCACCTTTACCCCGGGAAAGGAATACATTACGTACAGTGAGAAAAGACCAATATTCGCACCAACATCGAAAATCACATCACCGTCATGTACCTCTATACCATGCTTTACATACACATTTTCAACGAATATTTCGTTGTAGATATAATTTGCCGTAAGCCTGTCAAGACAGCAGATCTCTTTTCCGTTGGGTAGAACAAAGGTGTTCAAGTTGCACCACCATTTATGGTATTAATAATCTTGTATCCGTACCATATTGCAATTCCATCATGTGTAAAGTAATATTTATGGCTCATTCCGGATAGTGTAAACCATACAACTTAAAACTCTTCATCAATACTCAATAGGTATCACGCGGAGGCGCAGGGAACGCGGAGATTTTCGTGCCCTTCCTCTGCGCCTCCGCGCCTCCGCGTGATACTATTATTAATATTTTTTCCGGATTGATAACACTAAAAACCGTGCTATTTTTGTATGAAAGCAGAAAGGACGTTATTCCAATGACAATCAA
>CAZVRB010000060.1:0-24038 GCA_964629365.1 uncultured Leptospiraceae bacterium | reverse complement strand
GCAAGTTCCAGCTCGTACTCGGTGAGGGATTCTTCCCTAAACGTGATGCCGAATTCTTTCGTGAAGCCACGGGCAACTGCCGCGGCGATGTGCTGGTACAGGTGATCACATCGCAGGTTGGGGGCCATCAGGCTGCACATGGTTACAACCCGGTCTTTTACGGCTGCCAGTTCTCTCCCCGCGTTCTTTTCATCGGCAACCCGTATATACCTGAACATTTCATCAATGTTCGTTTCAACCATGATGGTTCCATGCTGCAATAGTGTTCCCATCTTTCGAGTCTGGGCACTGCCGGATATTTTTTTTCCATATACAGTAATATCGTTTATCGGCTGGTACTCCGCATGCAGGCCGAAATCGGACAGCGCGTGCACAATGGGTATGCCAATACGCTGGTATGACTCCAGTATTGTGCCGTAGGTGATTGCACTGGCAAGTGGGATTGAAACGCTGTAGGTTACCTCGTTGTCATGGTACACAGTGCCTCCGCCGGTTATTCGACGGATCACGTCCACCCCGTCCTCCCTGCAGCAGTCGATGTATACCTCATCTTCTACATTCTGGAAATACCCTATGGTAATAGTTGGACTGTCCCATCCGTATAATCTCAGGGTTGGCAGTGCCTTCCCATCTGCCACTGCTTTCATTATGGCGTGATCAATGGCCATGTTTCTTGCGCCGGGCAGCTGCGTATCTATTATCAGTCTCCATGTTTCACTTCTGGCAACCGCCATTATTTCTCCTCCATAGCCCTGCAGACACCCTCTGCTATGGTTGCGGGTGAGATCCCAACCATCTGGATGTTTTTGTGATGTACAACCTGTTCCACCGCTTCAATTATAGCACGGGGCTCAGGTTTTAACCTGACAAGGCACGATTCAATATCAAGAATTGTTTCTTCGGGGTATATGAAAAAATCTCCTGCCAGTCGTACATTTCCGATACGGTCACCATCCGGATGTACCGTTACGCGAAGCAGCTTCTCGCCGGGATTTTTCAATATGGCTTTTTTTTCTTTATTCATCTCACTCACCTGCCATCTCTGCGGCATGATACGAACTGCGGACAAGGGGACCTGACATCACCTGGTCAAATCCCAGGTTGTATGCCATTTCGCTGATCTGCTTAAATTCATCTGGATGATAGTATTTCACAACGGGAAATCCGTCCCGCCGGGACTGAAGGTATTGCCCCACGGTAAGCATGCGGCAACCGGCTTGAACCAGGTCTTCCAGGGTATTGTGAATGTCATCCATGGATTCTCCAAATCCGATCATAAGTCCTGACTTGGCAGGGATGTTTGAACTTGCCACAAGTTTCAGCAGTTCAAGGGAAAGGTTGTAATCTCCCATGGGGCGCAGTTTGTCATAAAATCCCTTCACGACTTCGATATTATGATTGATGACGTCGGGTTGAGCGTCAATTACCCTCTGAAGAGATCGGTGCATATCAGGTTTGAAGTCGGGCACCAGCAACTCCACCCTGCACCGGGGGCTTTTTGTTCTGATGCATTTTACCGTGTCAGCGAACAGTGAGGCGCCCCCGTCGGCAATGTCATCCCTTGTCACCGATGTGATTACCGCGTATTTCAAGCCAAGCTCAGCCACGGCTTCTGCCACATGAAAGGGTTCATCAGGGTCTGCAGGTTCTGGCGTGCCCTGGCCCACCGCGCAATAGCGGCAGTTTCTTGTGCATGTATCTCCCATGATCATGAAGGTGGCAGTTTTACAGGCGAAGCATTCACCCACGTTGGGGCAACCTGCTTCAACGCATACCGTGTGCAGTGAGTGTGCCTTTACTGTTGATGCCACTTTTTTGTAGGCGGCACCTGAAGGGATCTTGAACCTGATCCAGTCGGGTATATTTCGTTTTACTCTTCCCATTGCAATACTGGTTTTCTGGCCGCGGTTACCGCGTCCACACGTTTCACCGGTGTGGTTTGTGGCGCGTCAAGTACCAACCGCGGGCTTTCTTCTGCTTCTTTTTTTATGGCAATCATGGCTTCTATAAACTCATCAAGGGCAGTCTTGTCTTCGGTTTCGGTAGGTTCGATCATCATGGCTCCCGGAATAATCAGGGGAAAATAGACCGTGGGAGCGTGATACCCGTAATCAAGCAGGCGCTTGGCGATATCATTGGTGGTCACATGATTGGGCATGCCCTCGTCGTTTATCACAAATTCATGCATACAGATTCTATCTACAGGCAGGTTGTAATACTGTTTCAGCTTTACCCGCAGGTAATTTGCATTCAGCACAGCGTTATCTGCCACCTCCCGCAGTCCTTCTGCACCAAGCATGCGCATGTAGGTATAGGCCCGCACCATCACCAGGAAATTCCCATAGAATGAGTGGATCCGTCCTATGCTGTGGGGCCGGTCGCTGCGCAGTACATACCCTTCTTCGATTTGCTCAACCACGGGCACCGGTAAAAAGGGCTCAAGTTCTGCCACAACACCGATAGGGCCTGATCCCGGCCCCCCGCCGCCATGTGGTGTGGAAAAGGTTTTATGCAGGTTTACATGCATGATATCAAATCCCATGCGGCTTACAGAGGCTCTTCCCACAACGGCATTCAGGTTTGCCCCGTCACAATAGAACAGGGCCCCGGCCTTGTGCAGAATGTCAGCTATCACGTGTACGTTCCGGTCAAAAAGGCCCAGGGTGCTGGGACTGGTGAGCATCATGGCAGCCACGTCCCCGTCCACCATCTTTTTTAGTTCTTCTACGTCTACATCACCTTCTGATGTGGAGGGAACCTCCCTTACGGTAAACCCGCACATCATTACCGACGCCGGGTTCGTGCCGTGGGCCGAGTCGGGTATGAGGATAACGTTCCGCTTTTCTCCCTTCTTTTCGAAGTACTTTCGTATGATCATGACACTGGCAAGTTCACCGTGAGCCCCGGCGGCAGGCATCAGTGAAAAGGCCGACATGCCGGTTACCTGGCACAACATGTTGCTCAGTTCATACATGATCTCAAGTGATCCCTGTGATAGTTCGTCACCGGCAAGTGGATGCTGATCGGTAAATCCGTAAAGTGCAGCAACCCTGTCGTTTATTTTCGGATTATGTTTCATGGTACAGCTGCCAAGGGGATACATACCGGTATCCACGCCGAAGTTCATTCGGGACAGGCCGTTATAATGGCGAACCACGTCCACCTCGCCCACATCAGGCATGGGGACGTTCTCCCTGCACATGGTTTCCGGTATGGGATCATAATACTCACCACCCCATTCTGGTATACTGTACCGGTTCTTTCCTTCTTTGCTTTTATCAAATATGGTACTCATTATTACACCTGTTTATCTACACGGTATTTTTCAGTGTTGTGACAAGATTATCAATATCAGTTTTTGTTGTACATTCAGTAACGGCCATTAATACACAATCTTTTAAATCCGGGTAATACTGCTCAAGGGTAAGTCCCATCAGGAAGCCTTCCTGCTCCATCCGCCGCACGATGTCACGGGCATTGTCCAGCCTGATCACAAACTCGTTGAAAAACGGCATGTCAAAAACCCGTGCATACCCTTCATCTGTAAGGCGTTTCATAAGATAACTTGCCGCCGTATGGTTAAGCCTGGCAAGCTTTTGTAAGCTGGTTCCCACGAGACTGAGATATATTGCCGCCCGCAGCGCGCACAGGCCTTCGTTTGTGCAAATATTGGAAGTGGCCCTGTCCCTGCGGATATGCTGCTCCCTGGTTTGCAGGGTCATGGTATAGGCTTCCTTCCCGTCATGATCAACGGTTTTACCGATAAGCCTGCCCGGCATGCTTCGCATGAACTTTTTACCGGCAGCCAAAAGACCCAGCATGGGACCGCCAAACCCGATTGGATTACCGAATGACTGGCCTTCTCCGCACACGATATCCGCACCCAGTTCACCTGGCGGCTTCAAAAGACCAAGGCTCATGGCCTCGGTGACCACAACTATAAGATGGGCCCCATGCTGATGTGCAGCTTCGGCATATGACTTCACGTCTTCAATACACCCGAAGAAGGCCGGGTTCTGCACTACAACAGCGCTCACCTCATCGGTTATAGCCTGTTTTATCCCGCTGAGATCTGACACACCCCCGGATGTTGGAACCTCGATAATATTCAGATCATTTGCCCAGGCATAGGTGTTCAGCACCTGGCGATAATGAGGGTGCACAGTTTCACTTACGACGATTTTATTCTTTCTGCTGGTTCTTGATGACATCAATACCGCCTCGGCCAGAGAGGTGGCACCATCGTACATGCTGGCATTGGCAATGTCCATACCGGTAAGCCTGCATATCATGGTTTGAAACTCAAAAATTGCTGTTAACGTACCCTGGCTCACCTCTGCCTGGTAGGGGGTATAGGCGGTATAAAATTCAGACCTGGATGCCAGGTGATCAACCGCGGCGGGTATATAATGATTATATGCACCCGCGCCTACGAATGATGGGGGTTCGTTGTTTTTTGAAGCCAGCTCGTCAAGATGTCGAAATACCTGCGACTCGGTGAGGCTGCCCTGCATGCCTGATATTTTTTCAAGCCGCATGTCTACAGGTATGTCCAGAAAAAGTTGATCGATGCTGGAAACACCTATGGTTTCAAGCATTACGCGGACATCATCGGGTGTGTTCAACACGAAACTCATAATTATTCTCCGGACTCCACGTGTTCATTGTAGGATATAGCATCCATGAGTTCTTCAATCTCACCGGCATTCTTGATCTCTATCTTGAATATCCAGCCATTTCCATACGGATCGTTATTCACGTTTTCGGGGCTGTCTTCAAGTTCTGTATTCACTTCAACAATACGTCCTGATACCGGGGCGTATACATCTGAAACAGCTTTCACCGACTCAACAACCGCTACCTGGTCTCCGGCATTTACCGTCATGTCAACGTCAGGTAATTCAACGAATACGATATCAGTTAACATTTCCTGCGCGTGATCAGTAATCCCGCACTCAGCGTTCATGTCATTTTCGTCTGTTCGAACCCATTCATGGGTTTTTGTGTATCTCAGGTCATCTGGAATTGCACTCATCTACACTCCTCCTTTTTTTAATATAATACAAATATATCATCACAGAGATACAGAGACACAGAGACATCTGAAATCTCTGTTTCTTTGTGTCTCTGTGGTGATATTAAAATTCAACGTTACCCCTGGTACTTGTAAAAAGGACGTTTTACTACTTTCGCGGGCATCCGTTTCTCACGGATAACCACGTCGATCTCATCGCCAGTGCTTACTTCACCTGTTTCAACCAGGGCCATGGCAATCCCCTTTTTTATGTATGGCCCAAAGCCACCGCTGGTTACCTCGCCGATAACCCTGCAGTCACTCTCTATCCTGTATCCTTCACGGGGTATACTCTTTTCAAGCATTTCAAGGGTTATTAATGTGCGGGGCGCACCCTCCGCCTTCTGCTTTTTCAATACGTCACTACCGATATAGTTTTTCTCCGACTTTACCAGCCACCCAAGGCCGGCCTCAACAGGGGTAATGGTATCGCTTAGTTCATGTCCGTACAGTGAGTAACATGCCTCCAGTCGAAGGGTATCCCGGGCGCCAAGGCCAACCGTTGCAAGCTTGAAAGGCAGTCCCGCGATAATCAGGGCAAGCCACATGTTGACCGCCTGGCTGTTGTCGACAAATATCTCGTAACCGAATTCACCTGTATAGCCTGTCTGCGAAACCATTACCGTGGTGCCCTTGTAGGGAACCGTGGTAAAGTGAAACCTCTTGAGATCTGCTATCTGGTCAAACTGCAGTATATCAAGGCATATCTCTTTTGCCCGTGGTCCCTGTATATCGATCTTGGTGGTTTGTTCTGATACATCAATTATTTCAACATTATCAATCTTGTGATCATGCATCCATTTAAGATCTTTCTCTGTTGTGCCCGCGTTAACCACCAGGTAGTAATCGTGTTCATCCCTCATGAATACAAACAGGTCATCAATCACCCCGCCCTTTTCGTTGGGAAAACAGGTATACATGCTTTTACCCGGGTAAAGCTTATCCAGGCTGGTAGGGATCAGGCCTTCAAGAAATGTTTCGGCCCCGGGGCCGCGTACAATAACCTCACCCATGTGGGATACGTCAAACAGGCCCGCGTAATAGCGGGTATCCTGGTGTTCATCAATTATGGAATTGTAGAGCAGCGGCATTGTCCAACCCGCGAATTCTACCATCTTCGCTTCACGAGCTAAATGCTGATCATAGAGTGCTGTCTTTTTCATTTACCTTCTTCTCCTTATGGCAAATTCCACTGCCCGCATCAATGGGTCGTGAACTTCGCTTACCGGCGGGCAGTATGCCATTTCAAGCCGTGCCAGGTTTTCAATGCTGGTTCCATATTCTATAGCCATGCTGATAATGTTCACCCGTTCAGCGGCCCCGGATATACCAATGACCTGTCCTCCCAGCACCGCCCCTGAATCGTTGTCACAGATAATCTTTACGGTTATATCATGCCCTCCGGGAAAGTAGTCAGGAAGCACGTACGAGGTGATCTTCCCCTGCACCGGTGAGAATCCCCTCTCCCTGGCAGTCTCCATTGTAAAGCCGGTTCCTGCCACTTCAAGCTGCCCGATTTTTGTCACGAATGTACCCGCAGTTCCCAGGTATACACCCTTCCCGCCGGACATGCTTGTTCCGGCTGCTATGCCCTGTTTATAGGCCGAGGTTGCCAGCTTCGCTCCCACGGGTTCCCTGTCAATCCTTGACCACGACAGGATGCAGTCACCTGCCGCGTATACTCCGGGTAAACCTGTTTCCAGCAGGTCGTTCACCTGTATGTTTCCCATCCTGTCCATTTTAACGGGAAGTCCCTCAAGCCAGGTGGTATTAGGCCTGAAGCCGGATGCCAGTACCACCATGCCGGTATCAACACGCATATCACCCGCGATTACCCGGGAAACACGGTCACTACCCTCAACTGCATCAACCGAGGTGCCGGTTACCAGGTCTATGCCGGTTTCTTCAAGGTAAAGTTCTACCACTTTTGCCATGTCAGGATCAAGAACACCCGGAAGGACGTTATTCTGCATTTCAATGACGGTAGTGTTCACGCCAAGCTTTTTGAGTGCAAGCGCGCTTTCAAGCCCGATAGCGCCCGCCCCGATAACAACAGCCCGCTCTGCCCCGCCTGCCGCTTCCTTGATCTTTCGAAGGCCGGCAACCGATGTAAGGGTATACACACCATTGTCAAGAAATGAAGACACACCATCAATAGGGGGGACAAAAGGCACTGACCCCGTACAGATCAACAGGTTATCATATGACAGGGCACCTTCTTCGGTTCCATCCGAATAAAGAAGTTTCTTCTCATCAACGTTGATGCCGGTTGCATACGCACAAATCTTCTCCACACCCATGCGGGGAAGATTTATATCCTGCTGCAGCTCATGTTCGGGAACCCTGTTTTCAAGGGCATACGGCAGACCACAGGGATGGGTAAGGTCGTACTCCTTGGGATCAACTATTATTATATCAGCTTTGGGATTGCTACGTTTAATAGTAACAAGTGCCGCGTATCCGGCCGAGCCGAAACCGGCAATCACTGTTCTGCTCACGATGTGTCTCCATTGAGTATCAATTACCACACGGACGCCACACTCATGGAACGTGCGACGTTATTCAATAGTACACCTGTTATAATGGCAATTTTATATATGTCGCATTGAGTACTATTCGTCAAGGAAATTAATACCTCAATCCTCAACTCTTTTCCTATATGCTCCCACCCGTATATGGGCCTCCCTGGTTGGTATAGGGATGCGGTATTTCCCGGTACAGGACATGATGATACAGGCCGACTCTTCAATTCCCACCATGTGCCCCGGTGAGACGAATACGGGCTTCACGTTGTCCCTGGTACGAAGCACCACGCCGATCTGCCTGCCTTCCCCGTCCGTCAGTGGGGTTGATGAGCCCCTTGTTGGCGCAGGTTCACTGTATTGACCGAATAGTCTTGACTTGGCACAACCGATGGAAGGAATGTTCAGCTTCAGGCCCATGTGGGCGGCGATGCCCATATGCCGGGGATGGGCGATTCCCTGTCCGTCAAAAATGAGAAGGTCTGGACGTGTTTTCAGTTTGGTCATCGCTTCTTCTATCAACGGCCCTTCCCGAAAGGTGAGAAGACCGGGCACATAAGGAAAGGGGATTGTGCCACACGCAAATGCTTCCTCAATAATATCAAGCTTTGGGTGTGAAAACACTATTACGCCGGCATAACCGGTCTTACCGAAAAGCTGCATGGATATATCGATGCCGGCTATAATATCCATTTGTCCAGGTTGACCACCAATGACGATCTTCCCCGCCAGCTCACGCTGCAGTTGTACCGCTTCTTTTGGTGCCAGGTTCCAGTCATGCATTTCTTGACGCCTCCAGGGTTTTATGCTATATTGTTAGCAATCCTTACTAATGTAATATGAGAGGTTTACATGATCATTAAGAAACTCGATGAAACACCCGTAATGGAAAACGCGCATAACGTTGACGCGCGGAATCTTTACAATACCGAAGATGCCATGGTTACCGTTATTAAACTTCAACCCGGCCAATCCCTGAAAAGACATATCACCCCTGTTGACGTGGCCTTCTATGTTCTTGAAGGACGGGGAACTGTTGAGATCGGTGACGAAAAAAAAGAAGTATCTGCCCGATCCCTTGTTGAAAGCCCCAAAGACATAGTTCATTGCTGGTACAACGAGAGTGATAAGCCACTCACATTCATGGTGATCAAGGCACCCCGGCCTGATAAGAAAACAACCTTTATTTCATCATGAGTAATCTACGATAAGAGCTTAACCCGCGAAAAAATGTATTCAAGCCTGTCAGTTTTAAGTACGGTGCGATAATAATCAGTATCGCCCAGCTGCACAGGCTTTTTTCCTTCAGCCGTCATGTATCTCTGGCTGATGTTCCTGTTAAACCAGTACACCAGGGATATTCTTCCTTTTTCAATCTCCAGCGTGGTAATGCCCCCCCTCTTGATAGCACACCCGCTGTTAAAAAGGGAGGGAACCAGGATAAGTGAATCGTAAAGCCCCGTTATATCCTCTTTACGCCGGTTTTCCTGCTGAAGCCGGGCAAGTTCCTGGCGGTAAAAACGGATCTTTTCTTCCATTTGTATTTTCTCTTCTTCACCTGAGCGTATGTACTCACGAATCAACTGTTCGATTCGGAACTTCAGTGAATCAGTTTTAGAAAGAGACTCGAACAGTGGCCGATGGGTGTGACCGATAATGGATGCAATTTTTCGGGATCGTGAAAATTCGTAGGCGCGTTTTTCTACACGTATTCTTTTTTCCGGGTTACGTGCAGCTGTTCGGGCCTTTATTCTCAACGGGTTTGCCAGGTAGCGGAGGACAAATCGTGCCAGCCGGTTACCTTTCTCAGTAAACCCGGTTGCCTGGTGTCCGTGAAACACGAACAAAGTATTATCCCTGTATTCCAGCCGCAACGCATGCAGCAAATGTCCTTCCAGTTCGGGCATCTTCCTGTAATGCAGCAGGTAATCATGATTGCCAATTATTTTATACAGGCCAGAGCTATCGGCAAAACGGTTGAAAAGGGTATACATATGTTTCCATCGTTTCATTACAGGATCAAGATCGAAACGATGAAGCTCCTCGATATCCCCGTTTAATACCAGCGTAAACCTGTTGGCCAGGTAATAGTCCCGTAATACATGTTCAACCAGGTCAGCATTTATCAGGAAGGCATCACGTTTACCGCCATCACCAAGATGCAGATCGCTGATGATGACGATACGGTCTTCATCAGCGATCTGCTTTTTGTACGCATCTTTGTAAAGCCTGCTGAGATTGTCTTCAATAATATCCAGTTTCATCGTGTTATACAGTAACTATTGAGTTTCACCTATAGTGTAGTATATATTCCGGTTTAAAGCAATAGTTGCAGGGGTAGTTGTACCGGACAAAAGGGAATCATCAGGGGGATTTCACAAGGCCGCTTTTATATTTCTCACCACCATGTACCCTTGTTCATCAACAGGATAATCCCAGCAGCCGCGATTATGCACAACCCTGCCCCCAAATCCTTTTTTAAAAGTATACAGTCCATTTTGGGGGTGGACGGGGTCATTATTCGGGGGAATTCCAAACAGGTCATACCTTTGACAACAGGCCGACCTTGCCATCTTGATGGCCTCCCACTGCAGCAGGTAATTTGGCATATGGTCACGCCAATTCGGGGAAGAACCCGCGAAGAGATAATACCCCATATTCCCATATAACCCCAGTATCATCCCCGCCAGGATTTCTTTCCCCTTTGTGGCAATAAGCAGCCGAAATGAAGGAACGATGCGTGAATCACCTGCTTTTTCCTGGAAAGAATCAGCAGACTGAAAAAGATTTTGAAAATACTCAAGTTTCTCCGCCTTGAATCCTTTCCGTGATGCCGTATCATGATACAGCCGGTACCAGTCTGCAAGATATTTTAACGGGGCATCCTGCACAGTAACCCCCTTCTTTAATGAACGGCGGATACAGTTCCTGGTATTCTGACGCATATTCATAAAAAGGTCGTCTTCGTCCTGGTGCAATGCTATTTCCACCGTATCCGGCGGCAAAAGGTCATCGGGAGATTTTCGAAGGTTCTTCTCACGGGTAAAATAATTCATTCGAATCTCACGTACTTCAAGACGGGGGGGCCCCAGCCAGAACCCTGTTTCAGTATAATGTGACGATGTATCATAAGGGTTATCCCACACAGTATCAAATCGCACAAACACGGTTTCATCGGGCAGGTGTGGTTTCAGCTGCCGGGCAAGCGCCTCCATGAATGGACCCTGGTCTTCTTCGTTCAGTGCGATTTGCGGAGCCCTGGGACAATACACGTATACAAAATCCCCCCCTATCCTGCGCTCTATGGTCACCAGGGGAAAGGGAACCTGTCCATATCTAACCATGAACGCCCGGGCATCACGTTCCATGTATGCCTTGAAATAACCCCAGAATCCGCTCTGAAAGAGCTCATCGTAAAAATAAATGGATGAAAAATCTACCGGCTGTATGTGGATATTTGAATCGATGTGCCTGTCCTCTTTGAACTGATGTCTGTTTTTATACTATCAGCAATGTACAACAGAACCAATAAAAAAATGAGTCTCTTCGCGGACCTCTGTATGGCATGATACTCAACGGGGGTTCACACAGAGACACGGAGACACGGGGCACACAGAGAGTTGGTCAATACAGGTATATTTCGTTTTATCAGTATAGTACACTATTGTTGTAAAGTTTGATACAGGGTATAGATTTTACAGGCTAATAAATATATCAACTCAAATCAGAAGCTATAAATATCCCTTAACTGTAAAAACTCTAAAAGATTGAAATGATATTATATCCTGACGGAATAACAATATAGAACGAAAATCTCAGTGTACTCCGTGTCTCTGCGTCTCTGTGTGAACCCCTGTTCAGTTCTAATCTTACGAAAATCCAATGATGATAAAATTCCTTGAAATATTTAGCATACGATATAGTATTCTCCTATTCAGTACACAACCTGTACAATCCCGGAGATTTTATGAAGCTAATTAAAGTCAGTCTTATACTTTCTGTTTGCATGCTGTACCTGGGCTCAATAACCGCGTTTGCAGAAGACCTTCAACTGGATGTTAAGAAAACCCAGGTTGAGTATTCCATACACGCCGTTGCTCAATTTGATACACCAGGGTTAAAAGAAATAGAATCATTGAACAGTGAAATTTTTGACAGTATACAGATGAACAAACCCCGGGTAATGTATGACATGTCAATTAAGCAGGCACAGCAACAGGGTATGGAATTATTTGAAAATTTTTATACTAATTACGGGAAAGTAATACGTGAAAACGAGATCAGCCTTGTTAAAAACTTTTTCGTAAAAGTGAAAGGTGACACCGGAAGTGGTAACTTTACTATACCGGTAAAATATACCGGCAATTACCAGTTAACATTCCCGGCCCTGTATACAGAAACCGTGATCTCCCTGTATTCTTTCCAGCATGAAAACAACCAGTTTCACATAACAATTGTATATGGAAAGACAGATGGCAACTGGAAATTATATGCCTTCAGGCTGGGGCCCTACAAGCTTCTTGATCAGAATGCTAATGAACTCTACAAGAGGGCCCGGGTTCTGGAAAAGAAGGGTCACACCGTAATGGCCCTGCTGTGGTTGTCAAACATCGACGCGTATTTAAAACCATCTCCATTTGCGACTTATCCAGATGAAAAACAAATCATGGAATATCGAAAAGAACTCACAGGCAAGATTGACAATACACATTCTTTCCCCATTGAAATGACATCTATCGAATCAAAGCCGAAAATATATACCATCGGATCTGTCTTTGTTAAGAGAGACCTTATTCCCGTTATCAAGTACCGCAGTACACTCTATGAAAAGTCTGAAGCAGTGCTGCAGAAAGAAGCAGAAGCCATAACCGGCAAGATCGAAAACCTGTTTCCAGGAATTACCGTGTATCAGAATAATCTTTTGTACCAGATATTCCCTCCTGAAGGTGAAGATTCTGAGGATAAGAAGAGCAAGGCGGTGTATACTGAGATTAAGTAACATTGAATGATGAAGAAATGTAGTAACTATTATCCACTACAAAACCTGTAAAAAAAGAATCCCGGAAATCAGCATTCTGGCGAAATACTTGACAGGTGTCAGCATGCACATATAGTATTTGTTGTGTACTATAACATCTATCACTACCATATCAATTACGTTGATCATTATATTGAGTTAATGCAGGAGCTGGCTTATGAGGCAATTTCTATTTCACTGTCTCTTTGCTTCTTTTGTGCTTATTTTTTTCTTGCAATCACTTGCCTTCACAAAAGAAACATCTGAAAAAAAAGATCTCAATCCTGAAACATCATCGCTGATCTATGCCTATGGGGGATACGGTTATTACCGCTGGAAAATGATGAGCATGAACGATTACTTTTCACTTTTTGGCAGCTCTTCTTCCATGGGACTTGACTACACTCACAACGCCTCGCCATTTATAGTAAAGAAGTACGGGGTTAAAACCAATATCTCAATCCTCAGCCTTGGAATGGACTATCTTTCCGACAAGCTATCCCTGCCAACAGAGTATAACAGCAGCGAAGACCTTCAGGCAGAAGAAGATGACCGTGCGCAGGAATTGAAACTTCTCAGCGGCCTGCAGTTCGGCAATATCGCGCTGCAGGGGGATGTGGTTTTAAGAGAGTTCAAAAGCACTATAACCTCAAAAGGCTACAAGGATTACGATGGCAGTACAACTGATATATATTACTATCCGAAATCAGGTGATATGATAACCCTCTCACCCGGTGACAAGATATCATGGTATACCCGCTACAGCCAGTATACAATCAAGCTTGCATTCATCGGAGATTATCTCACAACAGAACTGGGCGGTAAATACGTTCAATATGAGGCACCTACTGAATTGACAGTAACAACCATGGGAAGTTCCGGTGAAGTCTTTATGTATACCAACAACAGGTACGTGGATATTTTCATCGGCCTTAAGAGCAGGTTTCCAATATGGGGTGACCTGTACATGACTACGTATACTCCCCTCAGCCTGTCAGGTCTTGGTGGTTACAGCGCCCAATCAGATTATTTCAAGTCAAAGGAGATCAAGCCATTCTCTTTTGACAATTTCAATGTGTCAAGCTCCGGTTCAATAACACTGCAATACATTTTAAAGCATATGAAAATCGAGGGTGGTGTAGACTACGGCATGTATTATTCATGGCTTACAATGTCACAGGTTAAGCTGAAAAAGGAAATCACCTATTTTGATACAGTAGCTGATTCAACGGCAACTGTTAACCGGGGAGACAGGGTAGACATGGAATTCAAGCGTCTTGAGTTCTTCTGGGGTTTCTTTCTGTCTGCATCGGTGTTTTTTTGAAAGAATATATTTTATTGAATATACCTGGAGATTAAAATGAAAAAAACGGGTATCAAATTATTAGTAATTCTTTTCCTGTTGACAGCCGTAATGCCGGCTACGATAGCACACGCCTATGATCTCAGTGTTGGTGGGGCGACCTGGTATTCATGGTGGGAAATTGATACTGTAAAGGGCGGAGAAGATGGGGACGACTCTGCACTCTTATATGGTCCACTGTTTTCTTTCAGTTTTTCCGATAAGTGGAGTGTTTCTGGAGTATTCCTCTATGGGCATTATGAATTTCAATTCCCGTCTGACTCAAAGGAAGATGTCTACCGTTTTGATTCTGACCTGGTACTCAATTACAGGGTGGCAAGCCTTGTGAAAGTATTTGCCGGCGCGAAGATAATGGGATACAAATGGAAACTCTCTACCCTTTCAGGAACTGATGATGGACTAAGTTATAATGTGGGTCCCGCTATTGGAGTTGGATTCACCATTCCCTTGACAACGAGCCTGTACGCGCTTGCAAATGTTTCAGGACTGTACGCCAGGGGGAAGAATACTGTGAATTCAGACACGGGTAACGACAAGGAAAGCCTTTCTTCTGCATATGGCGGAAACGGCACCTTAACACTTGCATGGTACATAGCTTCTGCGTCTACATCAATAAACCTGGGGGGAAGGTACCAGTATTTCTACCTAATGCACGATAACAGTGAAAGCTTTGAATATGAAGCCCACAATCACATTTACGGGGTGACACTGTCTGCGGTGTATACATTTGACCTGTAACAACAACCAGGGCTCTGCAACCAAGGCTCCTAGAACCAGCGGCTCTGACCCCTGTTCGCATGTTAAGCCCAATAATAAACACAATTAAAAGGATTTTCAATGTCATCATCAGCATATGAAACTATAGAAAGCCGTTTCAGTGAAATATCCCTCATGGGTGAAATAATGGAAGCTCTCTCGTGGGACCAGGAGGTCTACATGGCAGAAGGTTCTGTAGAGTCACGTGCAGAACAGCTCGCCTGGCTCAGCGGCAGGGCCCATGAATTGCTGACCCGACACGACTGGGAAGATCTGCTTGGGGAAGCAGACGCACACAGTGATTCGCTTACCCACTGGCAGCAGGCAAACCTCAGGGAAGCCCGCCGGGAATGGATTCACGCTGCCGCACTTCCCGGAAAGCTGGTTGAGGCTCTGACCCTCGCTACCTCGAGGGGAGAAGTTGCCTGGCGAAATGCAAGGAATGAGGATGATTTCAGCATTTTCGTCCCCCATCTGAAAAAAATTCTTGAGTTGACACGTGAAACTGCTTTTTTGAAAGCGGAGGCACTAAGCACCACCCCCTACAATGCCCTTGTTGACCAGTTTCAACCTGGTCTCACCACCCATACAATCAACCTGGTGTTTGACAGTTTAAAGGATTTTCTACCAGGATTTCTTGTAGAGGTACAACACACTCAAAACATTTCAAAAGATGATATTGGCTTCAAAAAAAGCTACAGCTGGAAAAAACAGGAAGAACTCTCATTAAGAATCATGGATATCATGGGCTTTGACTTTAACCGTGGCCGCCTGGATATCAGTGCCCATCCCTTTACGACGGGACATCCGCTTGATACAAGAATTACCACCGCCTACAGGGAACATGATCCGCTTTTTGCTCTTACCGCCACGATCCACGAAACCGGTCATGCCCTCTACGAGCTCAATCGTCCCCTTGAATGGCGTTTGCAGCCTGTGGGATATGCCCGTGGCATGGTTGTACACGAGGCAATGTCACTTTTCATGGAAAAAATGGTGGCTCTGACCCCTGAGTTCATCCAATTCATCACACCCGTAATGAAGAATGTTTTCGGGGACTTCACCGAACTATCATTTGAACATCTCTACCAGGTAACCAGGCAGGTACAGCCAGGCTTTATTCGTATTGAAGCCGACGAGGTTACCTACCCGTTGCACGTTATTTTACGATATGAGCTTGAACAACTTCTATTTGATGACAAGTTGAAGGTTGAGGATATACCCGAAGCATGGAATGACAGGATGAATGGTTTCCTCGGGATCCGGCCTCAAGGTAACGCGAAGGGATGCCTGCAGGATATTCACTGGGCACATGGGGCGTTCGGTTATTTTCCGTGTTACACCCTTGGAGCGGTAATGGCATCACAGCTTTTTGCTGATCTGAATAAAGAATACAGTACAACATGTGTAGATATCCAGCAGGGTCGTTTTGCGGATATCGTTGACTGGTTGAAGGATAGAATATATGACAGGGCAAGCCTGCTTCCATTTGAAGAGCTGGTACATGCAGTATCCGGCCAGTCCATAAGCGCAGAACCGTTTATAAAACATCTCAGGAAAAGGTATGCGGTATAATAATTTCTGAGAATTCAGACGGGAAATATAATAACAAACTCTGCTCTTTTTTGATTATATATATCAATTTATCCATCAAGCCTTCCCATGCTCTTCCAAGGCTCTGACCCCTTTTTCAGAACATGTGTCCCGCTTCCTTAAAACAGAATTCCCCTTCGCTTCCGATACATATCCTCATAGTAGAGCATTTGTTTTCTCCTCTCCTCAAATGTATCTCCACCCAGGATGAAAAGATACTCATGTACCACCACCTTTACCCGACTTTCGTAACCTGCATCCATGTAGAAATTAAAACTACCCCAACGCCAATCCCTGGGATCTTTGACCAATCCTTTTACAACAGGATTATACGCAAGATAGCATATTAACCATATAAGATACATCAACTGGTTATCTGAAAATTCAATTACCTGGTCCTTGAAACGCTCATTCCAGAAAGGACCAGTACGGTTATGCAGGCTATTGTATCTTTCAGCAAACCTGGCTTTAATATACTGCATAATACGGGATATGGAAGCCTCTCCTTTTTTGGTCTTGATGATAAAGTGAAAATGATTGTCCATGATCTGGTAGGCAGTCAGATCAAAGTTATACTTCTCCTGGGTGTCTATGATGACCTGTTCCAGCATGGAAGCCGCACCGTGGTTTAAAAGAAGTGCCTTTTTCTCAATACATCGTGAATAGACATGATGGGTAATGCCCTGAATTTTACTTCGTTGTGGTCGTGGCATGGGTAGGACCTCCGGTTTATTCATAAGTCTCTACCCTTCTATACGTAAAAAATGACTCGAAATTAAAAAAAAGTTGGAAAAAACCAGGGGTCAGAGCAAAAAAGTTAAAAAAACGGTAAGATTAACCTAATAGCACAATGGGGACAATGGGGTCAGAGCCTCTACTGAGCCTCTACTATACGGCAGCATGTCTGAACTTAACAACAAAATATGAATACATTTCAACATAAAAATGGTTTTCTTATTGCAATAATGCTTTAATTTTTATACCTTACCATTAAAGGGTAAATATACAATTTTCACTTTTCCATGTGAAAATCATGTGGACCCGTAATTATCAGTTGATAAACAATAACATATGATATACTATATACCTGTGAGCAAATACCATGGCAGATAGTAACGAAACAAAAAAATCAATCACACAGGTAAGAATTCCTACCCGTACACTGCGCCCGGGAAACAGGTATTCCCATAATGTGTACGATGAATACGGTAACAGGATACTTGACGCGCATACCCCAATTACCCAGACATTGATCAACCACCTGCTTTCAAATGACATAGAAGCACTGTACTATGACCCGGCCAGTGCCAGGAGAAAAAAGGATAACGAAGGTGATGTAGATACCGGGAAACCGGTAATCAGTGAGAACACCCATGAAGAGGTGGTAGATCATACACGCTCATTGTTTGACGAAATCCGTACTAACCTGAATATATCACCAGCCATAGCGATTTCAAAAGACCATGTGTATTCCACACGTTCAATGATTGATTCACTACTGGGAGAAATAAACGAAAACGAGGATGGGGTTTTCTCTGCCATGACAAAACTGAAAACCCTTGATGATTTTTATTACGTACATTCAACCAACGTATCAGTACTCGGGGCCCTTCTGGGAACAAAGCTTGAACTTCAGCAGGACGTACGAACTGCCATGGGAGTTGGAGGGTTGTTTCATGATATCGGCATGACATCAGTCTCAAAAGATATTTTGCACAAACTGAAAAAAACCCAGGAAGAAATCAACAAAATAAACCTCCATCCACATGTTGGATACAAACTAGTAGAAAAACATCAACACATGCATGAACTGGAGAAAAGAATAATTCTACTGCATCATGAAAAGGCAGATGGAAGGGGATTTCCCTATGGGTTTGAGATGGACCATTACAGGGATCAGGTCCCAAAAGAGGTGCGCCTCCTGTCATTGATCGACACCTATGTTTCACTGGTGTTCACCATGCCGGATTCGAAACCGATGAACAGCCAGGGAGCCCTTCGGTCAATGCTTAACCTGGTATACGCTCCATATAAGAAGGTATTCAGGTTTTTACCGGAAGATTTCCGCGATTTCATAAGGGGACTGGGGTTTACAGTCAATAATGGGAAGTTCTTTCTTTCCCGTGGAGACGTGGTAAGATTAAATACCGGCGAGGTGGCCCTGGTTGAAGAATTGAGCAAGTTGTCACCATTAAATCCAAGGGTTCGGATTGTAAAAAACAGTCAGCTTCAAAACCTTAAAAGAAATATATCAGTTGATATGCTGAAAGACTATGGCAGTTATATTTCAAATGTATTTGAACGAAAAAAAAGCAGTGAAACTCAATAGATACTGATATATTCAATACTGACATGACAAATGAAAATCATACCGAAATAGTTGAACGCGTAAAGCAGAATAAAAAACTGTTTCAATCATTTAACTCCACCAAGTTGCAGCATTTATACGACTCCTTCGAGAAGAAAGAGGACAATCATATATTTGACCTTATCCCTTTTTTGCTTCATGTAAATCAGCCGGAATTTCCAGGTTATATAAAGACCGATAATATGCCATCTGGCATTTATGATTACAAACCCTCAACACCTACAATGAACTATATTCGGGCAAGACATCCCTCTGTTGTTCTTCCCAGGGATAACACCAAACCATTCATACAAATGTTTGCCCTGATGGGAAGCGGTGGTACCATTGCCTTCAACAAACAGTCGGACTTTGACTTCTGGGTATGCGCGGATACCAGCGAATACTCTCCCGAAGCCATTCGTAATTTCAGGGCTAAATGCAAACTGATTGAGAAATATTACGCCGAACATTACAACAAGGAAGTTCACTTCTTTCTCAATGACATTACCGATGTTCGAAACAATATATTTGATGACGAGGATGAAGAAGGTCTTTCCGGAATCTCACTTGGTTATCTTCTGAAAGAAGAGTTTTTCAGAAGTTCCATTGTTATACATGGCAAAATCCCTTTCTGGTGGGTTGTACCACCGAACTGCCCTGATGATATTTACGCACAATGGCTGAATATCATGAAAAAAAATGGGTTTGAGAGGGACTACATTGACCTGGGAAATCTTTATTCAGCCAGAAAAAATGATTTTCTTATTGCCGCCCTCTTTCAGATCCTTAAATCACTTGGTAACCCGTTTAAATCCCTGATCAAGCTGGGACTGCTGGAACGGTACATTAATGATATCGATAGAAATCCATATATAAGCAACCAGATAAAGCGGGACGTTCAGGCAGGCAATATTACCACCAGCAATACCGACGCCTATATTGTCATGTTTAACCATGTGTATGATTATTACAATTCCATACGGGCGGACAAAACAGCTTCAAGTATAATGAAGACATGTTTCTACCTGAAAATCGATCCAATGGTATCATTATACTCTGACCGGCTCCAACAGGATCGAATCCCCGAAAGAAGCAGAATAATGAATACCCTTGTAAAAGAATGGGGGTGGCCCCAGGGCACCGTGGAACGTATCGATGACTTTGAGAACTGGGATATAGAAGAAACCAGTAAACTGATGATAAGTATTAAGAAGTATATACTTCAGGGATACAAAAATATTCTTGGAAATCTTGAAACCAGTGATACATCCATCAGGCTTCACCAGGATACCCTTAAAGGTATATCAAGAAAAATTTATTCTCATTTTGCGCCTGAAAAGTACAAGGTAGACAACACACTGAATATTAAAGCTTTCCAGCCTGAAAAGCTTCTGTCCATGGAATTCGTTAAAGATAAAGATGGTAAAGAATTCTGGATACTGGGAAAGACAAAAATCACCGGATCAGGTTCATACAGGTCAATCATGTACAAAACGGGTGATCTTCTCAGCCTCGTTGTCTGGGTCAGCCTGCACGGACTCTTTCAGAAAGATTATACCAGGCTGAATATACAGTCAGGATATTTCTCGATCAACCACAGTTTTATACAGGATCTTTTAACCGAGCTGAGTACCAGCTTTTCCATAAAAGGTATCAATCTTCATAACCGTTATTTCTTACAGGAACCTTTTCCCATGATGAGTCATGTCATCATCAATTTCTATTCAAAACAAAAGCCCGGCATTGATAATATTTTTTTCCTGTATCACAACAGCTGGGGAGAAACCAGGTTCGAAGAGTTACAAAGTGAATCTGATCTTCCAGGGCTTATTACAAATATCGTGAACGGCGGTTTAAAAACCGGAAATGATTACGACTCCTACAATCGTATAACAGCTTCCGACCCTTTCGCCTCTACAAGAGAATTCAGACGCCTTAAAACACTTTTCAGGGACATTTACACCTTTTTTGTGAATGAACAGCATACTGTTAAAAAACGGTATATCACTATGATTGGCGGGATGTATTACGTCTTTTCAAACAAAAAAACAGATAACAGCGTCAGTGTTGGATATAAGCCATGTGAATCAGAGGTAAAACTACTCTACAGCATAGCCTACAACAGGGGAATAAAGACACGCATTAAAATCGATGATTCGGTTCCTGAACTTAACTACCTGAGAACAATTATTGAAAATGATATTGAAAACGTTGTGCAACTCTATTACCAGGTGGGCACGAAATACTGCTATTACTTCGTATCTGATGAACGGGGATCATTGATCTTCTATCGCAAGAATGCCCGTTTCCATTCAGAATACCTTGGCAGGTTATACAATTTCGCAGAGGGCGTGGTACAGAAGATAATAGAGAACAACCCGAACTCAATACTTGCCGGTGCAGAGACAAGAATCAAGCTTTACGAGATGGAAAGGGATATTCATCATAATGTTTCAATTGAGGAAATAAATCCTGAAATGGAAACGGCAGTATTTAAAACAAGAAAGTCAATGGTACCGTTCAAACTTTCACTTCATTTGCTGGAAAACGGTGATTTTGGTTACCGCTTTACCCTCCCCGACGGTGGATATACCGATATATTTGACAGATCTGACGTAGTAGACGTAACAAAAGAGATTAAGGTTTTAATGGACAGCGTCAATGGATACATATATTACCTGACTGATATAAACCTGTTATACGCCGAGCTGCCCATGTACAAACAGTTCACATCAATTTCATTCTCAGAAAAAAACCGTTTTGAACTGATGATAGAGAAAGGATTACAAAATCTCAATTAACAGGATCTGAAATATACGCATATACGTAAAAAGGGTGACGCGTTTTAACTTATTAACCTGGCGACCACCCCGCTTCAACACGGTCTCTCCCCTTATCTTTGGCACGGTACAGGGCACTGTCAGCCCGGAAAATCATGCGTGCTGTATCGGTATCACTTGCTTCCACGTTTGCCACTCCAATACTGGCAGTAATTGTAAAACTCTCATCATCTTCTGCAAAGATCATTCTTCTCATGTCTTTCCTGATCTTTTCTGCAACAATTATAGCACATTCACCATTGGTGTAGGGCAGAATTACCAGGAATTCTTCTCCCCCTATTCGACCAACCATGTCAGTGCTACGTAACCCGCTTTTAAGTGCTTCCCCCACAGATTGCAGTACACGATCGCCGGCAGGATGCCCCCATGTATCATTAATTTTCTTAAAATGATCAAGATCAATCATTAATAATGAAAAACTAATCCCGTGACGATTGTATCTTTTTATCTCATTTTCAAGTATTTCTATAATATATCTTCGATTGTAAAGACCGGTCAGAGAATCTTCTCTTGCCATTTTTTCCAGTTTTTCTCTTTCAGATGAAAGTTCCCTGGTTCTATCCTGCACCTGTTTTTCAAGATCATGGGACAGTATTTCAGTGGTTTCCATGGCCCTGGTAAAACGCAGCGAGAGTAATACTGCCTGGGAAAACAACATAATAAAAAGACCAACCGGGGCAAGGTACCCTGTATTTATAATAAGGTTATTGTAGAGTATATCATTTAGGCCAAAGAGGAAGAAAAACAGCATTCCCGCCAGCACAATCACTGCTTCCTTCTGTTTATGGATAATCGCACGGACCAGGATATAAAGAAGGTATAATCCAAGTATTACAAGTGAAGCCTCAATTGGATACGCCATATACGTATACAATTTTGCCCGTGTAAAAAGTATAAATATGAAAAGTATAATGGAGACACCATTTATGCATTTAATAAAAATAGCGGACATGTACTCACGGTATAAACGGTAAAAGAACATTGCCACAAAGGGAATGATGAGTACCAGGTTCAGATATTCAATCTTTGTGGCCATAACCCAGGGAATAGATGGGAATACTTCGTATACCAGTTTTTCACCAGAAAGTGGTATGCGCAATCCTACCACGATGCATAAAAACCCGAAGAAAAATGGAGCAACTTCCCTTGCCCTTAAGAAATACAGAATAACATGGTATATCGCCATGATGAGGATGCTTCCAAGCAGGAAAAGTTCCATGGCAACTTTTCGCATCTTGTAACTGCGTATGGTCTCCTCGGGTCCAAACACGATACTTTCTTCAGGCCCTCCGCGCCTGTGGTAGTAATTGGACATCTGTAAAATCAGCTCCACCCTTTTTGTTCCAGGCTGGAAGTAATACTCGTATCGTTTCCAGGAGGGGATCATCTCCTCCCTGCTCTTCCCTACAGTACCGCATTGTATTGCAGGTTTTCCGTTTACCCATAACCTGTATGCAGATTCCATTTCAGTAAACTTTAACCCGTAACGCCTGTCTGCATCCGGTAAAGTAATAATCAAACGAAAAGTGGCATACCCATCTGCTTTCAGGATTTCCCCATTGAGATTATAGCCATTCCAGAATCCGGGAAATGTAAGCCTGCCGGTCATGCCAGGTAGAGGTGAAGTAGTAAAATCTGATGGTTTAAGTAGTCTTTGCCAGTAAAAATTCCATTGTCCGTCAAGCTTTACCAGTACATTTGGTTTGAATTCATAGCCTGCAAGGTTCAGTTCACCCCTTACAGCAACCCGCTTCTCGTCAACTGGCGTAAACCACGGGTTGTAACAGGAAACCATCGATACCAGTAAAACAACGATGGCAAGAATTACGATATGTACCGGTATTTTGTTCATCATGATATATTACCTTATGGATTACATCATGTAAACAACTTTGGCCGTACATTATTGAAAACTTAGAAATTATTTTGCTTCCTTCATTTTACCAAGCTCTTCAAGCGTCCTTTCGGCTACAATTTTTTCCTTGTTAAAATGCTTTATCATCCTTTGAAGACATTTCTCTTTTTCCCCCTCATCACCCAGGTATTGTACGCACATATCCATGTTCTTACGGGTCATTGAAAGGTTATCCTCAATCATTTGCGGTATTATTTCTGCGTCATGCCGTACCGCCCCTTCTGGACAGACACTGTGGCAGGTACCACATCTAATGCATCCATTCATATCAATAATTGTTTTATCATCTTCTATCACTATAGCATCAACCACACACTCATCCATACATGTACCGCATAGTGTACACTTACTCTGATCAACCCAGGGCATGTTATTTACTCCTTTGTCAAATATTCATTAAATATTATTCATCTTTTGATGACTTAAATTTTTTCGCCAGGCTTTCAACCTGCTTTGACGTCAATGGTAAGCCATGACCGGCATATTGCACAATAACATCATCACGAGAATCCTCAAACGGCACCCATTTGCCATTTACCAGGTCAAAAAATGTCCAGTGCAATTTATCCTGTTCAACAACCGGAACCACCCCTTCCCAGTGTTTTATTTTT
>CAZVRB010000059.1:4886-24244 GCA_964629365.1 uncultured Leptospiraceae bacterium | reverse complement strand
TTACTCGTATACGAACATCCAGTAGGGGCCTTCCTTGTGAAAGAATAATTCCATGCCGTTTTGTACTTTTACAACAGCCACTTTGTTCTTCACGGTTATCCCGGTGATCTCGTGGCGGAGTGCTTCCCGTATGGGGTCATCTCCCTTCGTTTTTCCAACTGATACCTGTAATGCAAGATAATCGGTTGGTGAAATACTATCAAATAAAGATGGCGCTACACCCATTTTTTCTGCCATTGCCTTTTGCCGCCCGGCAGGCATGCTTTGAATAGATTCAACTATACCTGATATCTTTGCCCTGCTGCCAGTGGAGAGAAGACTGTACAGCTTTTCTGCATTTTCGCTGGTATATGCCTGGCGAAGCTGTGTGAAGGCCTCTTCGGGGGTCAGGGGTTTTCCCGACGAACAGGCCATGCACAGTATAACCAGTGAAAAAAGTGCCATGGGGACTGATCTTAGTATACGCATTGACAGGTGTCTCCTTTCATTTCAATTACCATGTTGTCAATCAGGCGGGTTTCACCGAAATAGGCTGCAACCGCCAGAACGCACCTGTCTTCAATATGTAAAACAGGCTGCAGGTCATGGTATCCCGCAAGTGTTATGTAATCAATTTTGGTGGGTTTACCGGAGCTGATAATATCTGTCATGGCGGGCACCAGCCTGCTTTCATTTCGCTCGCCGGAAAGAATAAGCTCTTCGGCTTTTTGCAGGCTTTTAAAGAGCACCTGTGCTCTTTCGCGCTGATCATCGGTTAGATGCTTGTTTCGCGAACTCATCGCAAGGCCGCTGTCTTCCCGTACAATGGGGCCCAGTATTATATCAATGGGGAAATTCAGATCTTCCACCATTTTCTGTATGGATGCTGCCTGCTGGATGTCCTTCTGGCCGAAAACTGCCACGTCGGGCTGAATAATATTGAAAAGTTTTGAGACAACCGTCAGCACCCCGCGAAAATGTCCCGGACGGGCATAGCCGCACAGAAAATCTGTCATTTTCTCGATGTCAACGTAGGTAAGCCTGTCCTGGTACATTTCTGTTTCGTCTGGAACAAATACCAGGTCAACTCCACGGTTTTCTGCCAGCCGGTAATCACGCTCCAGGTCGATGGGGTAGGAGTTGAAGTCATTCGGATCGTTAAACTGCATCCTGTTGACAAATATACTCATAACCTGAAAATCACTCACTTCACTGGATTTATCCACCAGCACCAGGTGGCCTTCGTGCAGAAATCCCATGGTGGCAACAAAGCCTGTTCGCTTGCCGCTGCGCCGCGCCTCTGTAACGGCATCCCTTACTTCACCAATGGTATGTACAACCTTCATGACAGTCTCCTTCTCTTCGATGGTAATTCGCTGCCGGTAACCGGTTTCCTGGCGGAAACCAGCATCATATCGCCAAGATACAGGTACCTGGCGGCAAAGTCTGCTATTTTTCTCATAAGGGTACCCGGTTTTCCCGTGCCGCTTCCGTAGGTTCTGAAGCGTTGTTTTTCAAACCCGTAGCGTGACAGCAGTTTCCCCAGGGTTCTGCCGTTGAAGAAGTAGAGATGCTGGGGAAAATTATAGAATCGCCAGTTTTTGCCTTTAATTGCCTGGAACGAGAAAGGCCCTGTTCTGCATGTGGAAATATACAGGTATCCACCGGGTTTTAAAATATCCCATGCTTTCTGCAGCACATCCTGCGGATGATGCAGATGCTCGATGGTGGCCCATAAGGTTACCAGGTGAAATGTGCGGGGAAATTCGACTTCTATGACATTCCCCTGCTGCACCGGCACCTGTAAAGAATTCACCGCGAAGTTAACGCAATCATGGGAAATATCAATTCCTTCTGCCTGCCACCCACGGTTACAGAGGAAGGCAACGAAATAGCCGGCAGCACATCCTATGTCGAGGGCGAATGGTTCACCGCTGATCTCTTTTTCGTAACTGAAGAAATCAAGGTCGGCAAGGTTCATTCCCATCACCCTTTCAATTTCATTACGCAGTTCTGATGAAAAATAGTTGTCATACCCGCGATCAGATCGACTGGTGAAGTATTGACGTCCATAATATTTCCCTATATCTCCAATGGGGGGACGGGGGTTGACAAATTCAAGACCACATGTGCCGCATTTAACCAGAGAGAAGACCTCGCCGTCTTCAGACTGTTTCCGGAACCTGGCCGAGGGAGACCCGTTACCGCAAATGATACATGAAGAATATTCCATTGGATATTGTTACCTTTTATTATTGCCAAAATGAAAGCATGTGGCTATACTGTACTACCTCCGATTGATAACACGCGTATCGCCTGTGTCAAACATTTATCCGGGGACAAATAGAATACCAGGATTTCTTTCATGGCAAACAATTCAGGACATATAATTCTGATAACAGAAAATAATCGTAATGAAAACTCCCTGCGTAATGCCCTGGCCACCAGGCCCGTTGAGCTTGAAACAGGTAACAGTAGTCTCTACTCGGTTGAGCATATTCGGGCAACCATACAAGAGACCCGTACTACCACTTTTATTCGGGCAGAACTGTTTAACTTTATCAGGGCTCATGGTATGCCCTACTTTATCGGGCTTGACTATACCATAGATCTTGGCCTTGGGAATGAACTTGATCCGGACAAAAGAAAACTGCTGCGAAGCTTCCTTATCTCCTGTATAGTGCTGTCCAGGGGAAAGGGATTTGAGAATATACGGGCAAACTTTTTGCTTTTTGCCCATCCCCACCAGCTTGATGAAGCCAGGTCGCTTGTAAGCAGGCCCGAAGCCATTCTTTCAATGCTTCGCACGCGGGACGAAAAGGTTAACAGGATCATAAATACACTGAAGGGGAACACCACACTCTTTAACAGGTTGTTTTATTTCGAATGCATTGATAACAGTATGCAATCCACCCGGAAAGAAAAGGCTGTGACCGACTTCGTGGAGGCTATTGATGCCAGGGAAAAACTCTCGGCATCAATAGCAGGTAAAATTCAATCAAACGCAAAAGATACGCACAGTGTTCCGGCACGGGTTATGGTGAAGCGTGACGACGGAAATGTCATCGTAGACGGTACAACCGTTGAACCATCAGCAATCGAGACTATCGCCGCAATGAAACCCGGCCAGGTATATATAGTGGGTGACTGGACAAACGTGCACATACGAAGTGTGGCAGACAAGGTAATCACCCTGGTAAAGAAGGGTACCGATGATTTCAGTTTTACTTCGGAAGATCAAATAATACTGCACCTTGGCAACTTATGCACAATCGATGGGACAACCGCAACCTCGCTGGCCCAGTTGCTGGGAAACCAGCTTCATGGGTATACTATAACATTGATGGTGAGCCCCGAGAACCAGCGTATCCTGGAAAAATCAAACGGGTATTCCATGATACGAAGCTACCTTAAGTATTCCTCATAGAAACTTCTACACGGAACAGCCTATGGAATACTGGATGGATTCCTGTCCCACTATTTCTGAAAGCTGGCGGATAATGACCTCGTTTGGCATGATGTGATACAATGGATGGGCCTTCACCACCTGTTCGTGGTCTTTTTTCAGCTTGATATGAAAGTACACCGGGCAATCGCCGTGATACTGCTTCAGCAGGTTTTTTATGGACATGAGCACATCTTCATCGGTTCCCACTGGATTTATGGTAATATGCAGTTCAGATATCAGCCTGGCACGCATCTGGCGAAGGGGTTGAATCTGGTCAACAATCACCCCGGTGGACGTCCCTTCCTCTTTTTTCATGGTTCCCTGTACGTACACCGGCTCTTCTGAGTGTATAATGCTTTCGTACTGGGTGTATGTTTTTGGGAAAAACAACGCGTCTATGCTTCCGGTAAGGTCTTCGATTGATCCGGTGGCAAACCGTTTACCCTTTTTAGAGTTTTTTACCTGCAGGTTACTGATGACACCCACCATGGTTACCTGTGCCCTGTCGGGCTTTGCTTCAATATCAATCGCCGGTGTACAGGCAAACTTGTTGATCTCATCAGCGTATTTGCTCAGCGGGTGTCCTGAAATATAGATACCCAGGGCGTCCTTTTCTTTCAGCAGCAATTCACTTTCCTGCCATTCCCTGGCATTTAATAGTTCGATTTCCATTCGTGAGCTGCTGTCATTACCGTTAAAACTGAAAAGATTACCCTGCCCGGTGGCCCTGTCCTGATGCAGCCTGCGGGCGTCTTCGATCATCGATTCAATGGAAAAAAACAGCTGCGCCCGGTTCTTGTGAAGCGAATCGAGGGCCCCCGACTTGATCAGCGCTTCGAACGCCCCCCTGTTGAGAACGTTGGAGGGCACCCGTTCAAGAAAATCTGCCAGGTTGGCAAAGGGCCCCTTCTTTTCCCTTGCCTCAACGATAGAATCTATTACCTTGCTGCCGATTCCCTTTATGGCGCTCATGCCAAAACGAATGGATCCGTTTTCTATTGAGAAGTTTCCCATACTGCTGTTCACGTCGGGGGGCAGCACCGGTATGCCGTTAGACTTGCAGTCGGTATAGTATTTCACCACTTCATCGGTATTATCCGGCTGTGACGAGAGCAGCGCGGTCATGTACTCCACGGGATAATGGGCCTTGAGGTATGCGGTCTGGTAAGAGACAAGGGCATAGGCGGCAGAATGGGACTTGTTAAACCCGTAACGGCCGAAATTGCGCATCATGTCATATATCTCGGCTGCCACTTTTTTATCAATTTTCTGTTCAACAGCACCCCTGGTAAAGGTGGTTTCCATCTGGTCGATGATGTCCAGTTTCTTTTTACTCATGGCTTTTCTCAGCTTGTCTGCTTCGGGCAGGGAAAAACCACCCATTACCTGGGATATAAGCATGACCTGTTCCTGGTAGACGATAACCCCCAGGGTATCTTTCAGTATCTCTTCAAGACTTTCATGCAGGTATGACACTTTTTCAGGATTATGCTTACGCCTGATGAACTCATCAACCATGCCCGAGTCAAGTGGCCCGGGGCGGTAGAGTGCCACGATGGCGATAATCTCTTCAAATGTGGTGGGGCCCAGTTTCCTTAAAATATTCTGCATACCGCCGCTTTCAAGCTGAAACACCCCGCGGGTGTCGGCAGTTTGCAGAAGCTCAAAGGTTTTGGGGTCATCAAGGGGGATCTGTGTAATGTCAATATCGATTCCTTTCTCTTCCTTGATGAATTTGAGGCACCGGTCAATAATGGTAAGGTTCTTCAGGCCAAGAAAGTCCATCTTCACCAGTCCTGCCGCTTCAAGTGTTCCTTTTTCGTATTGTGAAGATATGCCTCCCTCCCGGGGATCCTTGTAAAGGGGGACGTACTCGGTAAGAGGGTCACGTGAAATAACAACACCAGCCGCGTGCTTTCCTGCTGACCGTGCAAGTCCTTCAAGGGTAAGGGATATATCGATCAGCTGTTTGCCTATATCGTTCTGCCTGCACAGGGCTTGAAATTCTTTCGAAGTTTTCAGCGCTTCTTCAAGGGTGTCGGTGGTGATGAGCTTGCTGATCTTATTGGCTTCCTGAAAGGGAATGTCAAGTACACGTGCCACGTCCT
Source organism: uncultured Leptospiraceae bacterium (assembly GCA_964629365.1). GTDB lineage: Bacteria > Spirochaetota > UBA4802 > UBA4802 > UB4802 > M55B154. The sequence continues at coordinate 18,709 of CAZVRB010000059.1, read as the reverse complement.
TTATCACTGCCTTTGCTTTCATCTTATTGAAGGTAATAATCTGGCTTACCCGGTCATCGCCGTATTTCTCCTTAACATAGTCGATAACCTCTTCACGCCGTATGGCACAGAAGTCGATATCCATATCAGGCATCTCGTTTCTGTCAGGATTGAGGAACCGTTCAAACAGGAGATTGTATTTCAGTGGATCAAGGTCGGTGATACCAAGACAGTATGATACCATTGAACCCGCGGCCGAACCCCTGCCGGGACCTACAGGTATGCCCTTGCTCTTGGCGTAGTTTATGAAATCCCATACGATGAGAAAGTAACCTGAGAACTGCATTGAGGTGATAACCGAAAGCTCGTACTCGTTTCGCTCACGAACCTTCTGTGGAACCGGGGATCCGAAACGCATCTCTGCCCCCCTGTTTACCAGGTGGGCCAGGTAGGTGTCCAGGTTAAACCCCTCCGGCACCTCGAAGTGGGGCAGGATTGGATTACCCAGTGGGATCTGGCAGTCTACCATCTCGTATATCTTGTGTGTATTGTACAGGGCGTCTGGGTAGTCGGTGAAGAGCCGTTCCATCTCCTGGGCCGACTTGAGATAAAATTCTTTTGTGGCGAATTTCATCCTGTTCTCATCGTTGAGAGTTTTACCGGTCTGAATGCACAAAAGAACCTCGTGGGAGAAGGCGTCTTCACGTTTCATGTAATGGGCGTCATTGGTGGCGATAAGGGGTATGTTCATCTCACCTGACATGGTTATAAGTTCACGATTGACTATGGCCTGCTCCTCGAGACCGTGATCCTGCATCTCCAGGTAAAAACGGTCTGGTCCGAAGAGTTCTTTGAACCTGCCGGCTACTTCCCGCGCTTCTTTGGGACGGCCGCGCAGGATATTCACCGGGATTTGACCGCCGATGCAGGCTGAACCGCATATAAGCCCACTGCTGTACTGCTGCAGCACCTCCCAGTCTATACGGGGCTTGTAGTAAAAACCTTCGGTATATCCTATGGAGGATAGTTTCATCAGGTTTTTATAACCCTCGAAGTTCTCGGCTAACAGAAGAAGGTGATAGGCGGAATCCCCGTCCCCCTTCTGTTTCTCTTTTGTATGACGTGAACCGGGGGCCATGTAGAACTCCTGGCCTATTATTGGCTTGATACCGGCAGCCGTGGCTTTCTGATAAAATTCGACGGCCCCGAACATGTTGCCGTGATCGGTGAGGGCGATACCGGGCATATCCATGTCAATGGCGGCCTGCACCATCTTGTCAATGGTTATGGCCCCGTCCAGTATTGAATAGTCGGAATGGTTATGCAGATGTATAAATTTCATGGGTGTTATTCCTGTACAAGATTGTTCCAGATTGGTTTCCTGACGGTATACCAGATGAGATCCGCAGGATAATTAGTCAAATGCATAATGTCACAAGGAGACATAATTGCAATAAATTAATAAAAAAAGTTATCCACATTCTTTGTGGAAGAGGGGTTCTCACGGAGGCACGGAGGCACGGGGAGTGGATTTCTTTATTTTGTGTCATCAGGATTTTCTATTCATTCAATCTTATCAGATTTTTGCAGTTTTGGGATATGTTTGGCTTTGTGGTTCAATATAATTATTTCTCAGCCTGTGAAAACCATATCTGGAGTAAAACTTAACAACGACCTGCACCTGGAATTTAAAGGGATACTACAATCTATTGACCAGCTCCCTGTGCCTCCGTGTCTCCGTGAGAACCCATTACGCGTCATCACATCAAAAGTCATGATACATCAGCAATCTGCAGTCATAAAAAAACACCCCTTGCTGATATTTTTGATTGACTCTATAGTAAAAACTTTGATAAGGATAACAGGCACCAGTGATAAAAAACAGTATTGGATGAGGACGAAATGATAGACACGAAGCTTCTTGATATACTTGCCTGTCCCGCCTGCAAGGGCGACGTTGAATATGATGCCAGGAATGAAAAAATTATATGTACGGAATGCAAAAAGAAGTATCCTGTACGTGACGGTATTCCTGTTATGCTGGTAGACGAGGCTGAAGAGTAATTTCTAATAAAGATAGCAACTGGTATTATTTCTCATTGACAAAGTTACTGCTTGATGTCATCCTTAAATACTGATTTTATTGAATCAACCCATGAACGAGTGAATAGAGGTAGATAGTACGATGTTTGATTCCCGATCCCCCGCAGTGAAAGTTGGCGGATACATAATAATTGGTTTTTTTGTCCTCATCATTGCCATTACGTTTGGAATGCCCGATTTTATGTCTAAGATGGGCATGGACAGAAATACAGTTGCCGTCGTTAACGGTGAAACTATTCAGCATATTGACTTTGTCCGTTATCGTGATCTTAATGCCTACAGGTATGGAAACGCCAAGTCTGACGAAATGCAGAAACAGATACTCGACCGAATGATACAGGAACGGCTTCTTATACAGAAAGCAAAAGATCTTGATATTCGGGTTTCCGATAAAGAGGTAAAGAACCTTTTTCATCGGCGATTTGCCAACGAACAGGGAAAGTTTGACGAGAGCATTCTGCAGAATTTTATGCAGCGGCTGCATGTAAGTATCACTGATTACTTCCAGATGGTGAAAGATGAACTGTATTTGATGAAATTGCAGCAGCTGGTCATGGGTGGGGTGGGTGTATCCCCCGAGGAAGTCAGCACCCGGTATACACTGCAGAATTCATCCATGCGTATCAGGTATTGTTACGTTTCCAGTAATGATCTGAAAAAGAGATTCGCGTCGGGAATATCAGTAACTGATTCTGAAGTAGAAGAAGAAATGGAGAAAAATCCTTCTGAGATCAAGGACCCCAAAAGCGATAGAAAGCGCATACGTGAAAAACTGGAAAACCAGAAGTTTGAAGAGCAGAAAGCTGAACTGGTAAAAAAGCTGGACTCCCTTGCCTTTGAGGGGACGTCATTTAATAAAGTGGCTGGAATGCTTGGTGGTAAAATATCCACCTCTAACCAGTTTGCTATCGGCGAACCGGTCAGGGAACAGAATGATAAAGGTTCGGTACTATACGCCATAAGCGAATCAAATGTATTCAGGAGTGACGCACTTGCCATAGATATCGGGAAATCTTCAAGGGTGATACAATCTTTTGACGGGCTTTACGTGTTTACACCTGTTAAAAAACAGGTGCCCTTTGTAAAGCCCCCGCAGGACAAGTATGAAGCTATTGAGAAACGCGTTTATTACGCCAAGGCGAACTCTTTATATATGTCGTTGCTGAATACGTTGTATGAAGAATCAGAAATTGTGAAAAATTTGCAAACCGGGGAATAAATACTTTTATCTTATAGAAAAGACCGGTAGTATAGAATATGGTATGGTATAAGCGAGGTAATTATGAATATTAATGCTGAATATGTTAATCCTTTTCTTGAGGCGGCAAGTGCGGTCTTTAAATCAATAATGAATGTTGAACTCAGGCGTGGGAAATTGACCATTAAAGAATTGCCCGACCCAACCCACGATGTGGCAATAATTATAGGTATTACTGGGGCGGTCAATGGTGAAGTTGTATACAGCATGGGTTTTAACATGGTATACAAAATTGCCGAGACCCTTGCTCCCGGTATCGATGAGAAACAGATGAAAACAGAATATAAGGATATCGTTGGTGAGCTTGCCAACATGATCACCGGTAATGCCATGAACCTGTTCGCCTATTCCGGAAAGCGTATTGAGATGACAACTCCAACTGTTGTAGAAGGTGATAATTTTACCATAACCCTGGTGAAACAGACCACGCTGGGTATAAACCTGTACAGTCCCTACGGACAGCTTGAAATGAACGTGGCCCTTAAGTAATAAAGGTAAAATTATTCTTCCTGGAAGTAGGTGGATTCAATCTGCTGAAGGTCACGGGACGCCCTGTCGGTGAGGGGTGAGTTGTGAAAATGTCTATTTGCCGGATCTCCGGCACGTTTAAGAAAAATTTTAAATACTTTTCTCGCGGATTCCACGTCTTTATGAACAGGATCGTGTAGAAGAATTGCCCCCAGCCAGTAATACGCGTCGTCAATAGTTTCCCTGTCCCCATAATACTTGATAATTTTCAAAACTGCGTCAAGTGACTGGGTTCCCTGCTTTTCCTGAAGGTAGAGCTCTGCCGTGTGTAACAGCGCGTCATCGGCAAGTTCGTGTTCTGGAAAGAGGGCGGCTACCGTTTTGAATGACTCTATTGCCTGGATGCGCTGCCCCTGTGCTTTGAATACATTCCCCTTGAGAAACAGTGATGCCGGATACTCTCCTGACTTTTCAGGTATACCTGAGAGTTCTTCAAGCGCCTGCCTGTACTTTCCCCTGTCCATGAATATGCGGCTGGTCCATATTGACGCCGCGTCACTGTAGGGGCTGTTGGGGTAATTTTTTTTTATGGATGAAAATTTTTCCATTGCCCGGTCAAACAGCCTGCTGTTATACAGCTCGATACCCATTTTCAGTGCCAGCTGATCAGGAGTGTCCGCTGCCGGTGCGCTGTCATCATCATCTTCTTCACCGGTGATCACATCACCGCTTTCACGGTTTTCATTTTCGGTGTTTTTTTCGGGCTCAGTAATGGCATCCTCTTCTTCAGCAAGAATGCTTTTAATTATTGATTCATGCGATTGCCCCAGCAGGGGAAGGGACGTGAAAAGATACATCACGCAGGTAATCATAATTATGCACGTTCGTACTGGTATCATTCAGCTACCCCCTTACCGGGATCAAGAGGTTCCAGTTGTTTCTTCTTGCCGGTAATAACCCGGTCGTTTGTGTCTTTTTTTTCTTCTATCACGGGAGGAGCTTTTGGATCGTGCCGGATTATCTCCCCGGGTTTTTCTTCGACGGGGGAACCTGGCTGTTTTAGAATATTAACGTCGCTACCGGTATCATTTTTGTCCAGCTTCTGGATATCAACCGGCCTGTCCCTGTCAACTGCGGGAGGAAGTCCTGAACGTTCTTTTGCAGTTCCCGGTGCTTCTAATAACGCGTCTTTCATGGGGATTGGCTCTTCTTCCCTGGCGGGGTAGGGTATCTTCTGATTACCACTTTTTTCGGCCTCCCGCATGAGTTCTTCTTTGAGCATGTTCTTGAAGCTGCCGCGTTCCCTCGAACGCTTGATATCAATGTCAAATGACTGGTTCGTTGTTTCTGACAGGGGTTCTCCGCCGTGTTTGGCGGACTTTTTGCCAAGATAATTACCCAGGAAAATGCCGCCGATCATGAGAAGAAAAATCATAAAGAAAAAAGCCTGCCGAACGGTTTCCGCGGTTCTACTGTCAAGTGACCCTATGGATCTGCTGATGGAGTTTATAATGGTATATACTATTTTTACAAGGGGATTCATTTTTGTTTCCTTTTAACTACTCTCATCTTCCCTGTTAAGAATAATAATCACGTTGCAGTTTTTCAAGTTTTTCCTGGTTGCCGGGCTGCTGTAAATTTTTCTCGAGTCGTCACTGGATAGAACGGGACATCCTTTCATTGCCCTGATAGCTATGGTGAAGAATGGACGATTTCCCGACTTGGCATGGCGCATGGCGTCATCCTCGTTGTAGCAGTAGGCCACGGTCCCCCTCTTTACCGCCATGGGACTGTGAATGTATTGCCGGCCGAATATCTCACGTCCAGTGTCATCAAAAAGTGAAGGAAGAAGCATGGGTTTAACATCAAGACCCCGTGCGTCAACAATTAGTCCTGTATATTCTGTAGGTATGGTATCTCCCCATATATTGGGGAATTCATGTTCTGGAAAGGTGTAGGGGATTACCTGCAATAATTCGCCCATGGGAATGGAAAGGCGGCAATGGGCGGTTGTAAAACCTGAAGGATACACCCTGCTGCTGGTACGTTTCTGTATCAGTTCAGCAAGCCCTGCCTGGGTAAATGTTTCACGCTGTAAAAGCTCTCGCATGGTTGTATCGGGGTCCACTATAATATGCTGTATGGACATCGCCATCTCTTCAATGGCATTGTTACGGGCGTGAAGATAGGCGGCCTGCCTTGCCCGGTTTAAAGAGGTGGGTACACCAGTATCGATGTTGAGAGGCTGTCCCTCTTTTGTTATCCTTATATCAGCTGTGGATGCTGACATTATAATTTCTTTTGTCCAGTTGATGCTGGTATTCCTGTAATTTCGGGTAAAATCATCTGCCTGCACCTGGTGTGCCCAGATCCCAACCGTGATTACCATTGAAAGAAATATTGCTATGCTGTATCGTAACTGTTGTATCATGGAATATCCGGAATTTTCCTGATAATTATGTGATTATTGGAATAATACTTTGTTACATTATCGGATACAGCCAGGGAATAGTGAATTCATATTTTAGAAGTTCCTCTCAGGTGGACAACATGGGAAGGAGGATATCAGCGGCATCAATGATATCGGCGCAAAGCATATCTTTCATCTTTTTCTCAGGCAGGTCTGGATGGCGATTGAAGTAAAAGAGTGTTTTCCTGAGAAATGGTTTCAATATGCTGTTCATGTCATCGGTGGACAGTATGGCATTCAACTCATCGTTATTGTGTCCATCATTTTCATTCTCCAGTTCTGCTGAGGCTATCGACCGGAGATGAAGTAGCTGTTCTCTGAAACCAGCCATTTCTTCATATATCTTTCCTGTAGGGAGGGTAGTATTATGCGAAAGAAACTGTTGAAGTATCTTTTCAGGAGGTACCTTTTGTTTCGGTATACGGGAGGTAAGTTTATCAAGTGATGTTTCAATGGTGTTGGGTATTGCCGCTCCCCCACTGGTGGCATTAATAACTTCAATTGAAACCTTGCCGGCAGAATCAGAAAACCATTGCCTGTATAGATCAAGAACGAAATCAGTGAGCACCGGTTTGCTGTTTCCAAATGAAGGAACGAACTTGATCTTTCTTCTCCTGATGACCGACTGGTTGATTGAGTCGAGATTCCTGATCCTGTTTATAATGGGAAGCCATTCATCGTTATGATGGGTGCCGCTGCTGTGTATTTCTCGGCCGGTATAGGCAAGATCCTGGCCAACCAGGATGATGGGGTCACAGCCAAGGTTTCTAACAAGGTCAAACGCGCTGGTGGCAATTGAACCTCCTGACTGGATGTCTCCCAGCGGAGGCAGATGCTGTTCAACCCAGTCCATCACCGGGGTGGCCTCTCTCTTCAGTGAGCCGTCAGGGGCGTCGTAATACCTGGCAGTTGTGCTGAAAAGCAGTGGACCGTTATACTCACGTACAAGCTTGGGGTAACTGACAACATCGGCTAGAAGCACTGCATTACCGGTATGGGTACCCAGGAAATGTTTGATGCTGTGCGCCTGGGCATCTAACGTCATTACTATGTGGGGGGTGATGCCCTTTTTCAGCATGGGTTTTAATGCCGTGTCAACACATACGATGAGGGCCCGGTCTTTCAGCATGGCAAGCTGGTCAATATTTTTGCGTAACGAGGGGCCTGCTGATACTATTATGCCCGGTATTGACTTGAATTTGCCGAAAAGATCGTGTACGGCATATCCCCTTTCAAGGTTGTTAAGGTTGCGGAAAATATTTCGTATCCACAGCTTCTCAAATTCGAACCTTGTCAGGAGGTCACTCATCTTTGAAGAGAAAAACTGCTGTATATCCGCTGCCATATCATCATAAAAGTCTGGGTAAAGCTGGCAGGAGGGACGATGGCGGTACACCCGTGCCCCCCTGAAAGAGGATATCTCTATGGGTTCAAGCACGTTCTGCACATCAAACCTGCCTGTTATAATTGTTGCCCCCTCCATTATGCCGGGATTGACTGAGCGGGCCAGGTCTAACACCTCGGGGTCATGTTCTACTATGATAAGTTTTTTGTCAGGCCAGAATTCTTGGATGGCCTGCAGGTGGTAGCCAAGACCCATGCCGCAGATGATAATGTGTGATGTCCTTCCCGGGTTAAAAGCGGATACCTGCCTGCCGGCCTCTCTCACGGGATCATATGCTGAATGCAGTCGAATAGCCTGGTCGGCTGAATGGCATACCAACGTGGTATGGCCGCTTGATGATTCTTTAAGCTGGTATCGATACATAATGGCAGAACCCGGTAGTTTGCTTTTCAGGATTGTTCGCTATAAAGATCTTTCAGTTTCTGATGGAAAGCATTCAGGTCTTTTTCATCAGATAATTTGAAACGCTGTAGAATGGATTCCTCAATATAATAGTACTGGTATTTCCTGTTTTCAACACCGCACAGCATGTTGGCGAGATAGGTTATGCCTACATGATCGGAATATTCTGCATTTGCTTCCAGTGGTGTGTGGTGGTATCGTATGCTTGTGACCAGGTAGTCGGGAAGCTGCCATTTCTCGGCGATCAATTCTCCTATAGTTGAATGGCTGATGCCTATGGATACCTCTTCCATGACAGTGGATGTCCGCATCTTCCTGTCGGCGACCAGGTCGGCTATCCAGTTTGTTACTTCCAGGTCGGTTGACAGTAGAATAATCTTTCCAAGATCGTGCAAAAGTCCGGCAAGTGAAACGTGTTCAATAATATTACCGAGTTTGTATTTCGCGGCAATGGTACGGGCATAAAAGGAGGTTCTGTTGCAATGTTCCCATATCTGCTCAAACTTGGTGTACCTTTTATCAAGTATTTTCCTGGCGCTGGTGGCGATCAGCAATGCTTCAAGATTTTTCAGGCCAATGTTCATAACGGCCTCATTGAGGCTTTCAACACGTTTCCCGCTGATGAATCCAGCTGAATTAGCAAGCTTCAGCACGTCTGTTGAGAGGGCGGGATCCTGCATGATCTTCTCAGAAATATCCCGGATTTCCACGTCCCTGCGCTTGCACATCTGTATCAATTCCAGCACCTGTTTGGGAAAGGTGGGAATACCTTCTATGTCATCAAGTATCTGCTGCTTTATGGAAGTAGTGAGTTCTTCCGGTCTCATCTGGTAAGGGACGAACAGGGATGCCTGTGTCACCTTCCCGTCTGTTTTAATCTTGTAGTGTGCGGGATCGATACCAGAGCTTTTCAAAAGCAGTACAACCAGCACAATCCCAAGACCGGCCCCCTCGGTTTCATCGTAAATTTCTTCATAGGCCTCGGTAAAGTCCTTATACCTGCGTGCATTGTCAAGGCGCAGGTTGATGCGTTTCAGTTCTTCCGGTAAAATGGGGGCATTGTTGGTGACTATAAATTTAATGCCATCCTCTTCTTTTTTGGTATAGAAGGTCACTTTCAGGTTGCTCTTTTTCAATTCGCTTTCCAGCCTGTCAAGCTGGCCCACTACGTCTTCCTTGAATTTCTCGATCCCTTTCATATACGTTTCGTGGTTGGCTATATCAAGGTTCATTTTGTGGAAATATACACGCTTGGCGTTTGCCTTGGTGGCATTGATTATAATCTCCCTGAGTATGGTAACCATCATATCAAGCAGAAAGATACGGTCGGTGGTAGCCAGTATCTTCGCAAGGATGGCGTTGAGTGTTTTAATGGTATTTTCTGATGGATAATAGAATGAAAATGAAAGTGGGTCGCCTTCGTTGAAGGTTCTCGCTAGCTCAGAGGTGTTGATAGTCGCCATTATTCCTTCCTGACACGTAATAAATAATTGTACTTTTATATCTGAATCTAAATTCCAATACAACAATATTTTGAAAAAAGAACGGATTAAAGCGCTATGCCTGTCCTACTGTTTTTATCGTCAATACGTTAGAGAATAATTAAACCCGAATAGTCATTTCGTTGTATAGACCTGCATAATGAAACAATACTTTTGTGATCAGTTGAGGAAAGTGTACCAGGGGAAATGTGTGACTGGGAAAAGGTTGAGGAGTGTGAACGTGGAATGCTTCGCAGGTCACGCACAAGCAACGGGCACCCATCGGCCTGTGCCATCTTGCATAACTTTTCGAAAAAAAATGAGAAGGTGAAACCCCTGTCAATTATTATGGAGTGAACCGGTAATTTCTTTAACAAGTTCCCGGCCTGTTTAACCTGTGAATAACCCGGGCGGGGGATGTAAAGACTCACACTGCTGACACACCTGTTGCGAAAATAGGTGCGCATCTTTGCAATGTCCCCGTAATTATCCGGCAGCCCGAATATAACACCTTTGCCGCCCCCTGAAAGAAGTATGGTGTTGTTCCCATTTTTACCATGGATGGATGCCCCCAGTACCCTGTGGGGTTGTTGTTGATGCCACATCAGGGAGAGTGAGATCACAAGGGCAGCCAGAAGTGTAATTAGAAGATGCTTCTTTTTTTTGAATACGGGTAGAAATGGCAGAAACAGGGCACCGTATCCCATTATGATGGCGGCCAGGTTTCCCTGAGCCGGGCCATGGGTACCCAGTGAGGAGAGAATGCGGGTTCCATACACAATCATGCTGGTTACCCCGTCAATGCCCCACGCGAATGCTTCGGCAAGAGGGGGACAGGGGATAAGAAAGGGTTGCATGATTGATGTGACCAGGAGGAGTGACACACCCGGTACGATGGTAATATTTGATATAAAAGAAGACACGTTGTATTCACCCATGTGGATGATGAGCAGGGGCACCACGAAAATCTGTGCCGCGATGGTTACCGCCATGGCATTATGAATGCCAAGAGGAAGCCGTGGGAGGCGGCGGGATATCAGGGGGAAAAGAAGTATAATACCGAAGGTGGCGGCAAATGACAGGTGAAACCCGGGATTGAATATTTCATAAGGATACAGCAGGAGAATAAGGGTGGCCGCTATGAAGAGAATATTGAAGGTATTCTTCTGCTGGTTGCCAATGATATGCAGTACCGCGATACCAAGCATCACGGCGGCCCTGATCAGCGAAACAGGCATGTCGGTGCAATAGAGGTATGTCCACACCGTTATCATGCATAGTACCCAGGTGGTCTTTCTGTTAAGCCGCATCACCCAGCCGATGAGAAGGGGAATACATGCGATTATGCCCACGTGCAGGCCGCTTGCCGCAAGAACGTGCAGTGCCCCGGCATAGGTGAACAGGTGCAGTATCTCCTTGTGAATATAATCACGGTTGCCGAAATACAGGGCCATGATGATGGACGAGGTTACCGGCGAATAGGTGGCGTACACGTATCTGGCAACCTCTTCCCTGAAGTATGATTTAATGGATTTTCCCGACGAATGTACTATCGTTACCCGGGTGTTATCCAGGTAAAACGAGGCGGACATTCCACGATGCAGAAAATAGAGTTGTGCCGGTAATTCGGTATTTTGTTCGTATACGTATGCCTTCGCCGTGAACCGTATGGTGTCTCCATTTTTAACATTCGTGCCAGGTGAGAGGTACGCAACAGCGTTAAAATATTTACCCTCTCCGTCAGAACAGCGCAGGCTGGCCCTCCTGGTATATCGCTGCATCTTGATACTGTATACCGAGGCAGTATATTCTTTCTTTTGCGGTTGTGGAAATACGGTGGGAATAAAAGAAAAGGCCCGAAAACCCATGAGGAGGGCAACTGTCGCGATAATCGCCCACTGGAAGAGTATCTTTACCGGTTTGTTATTACCGGAAAGAGAAGAAGCCCTGTTCATTCGCGTCCAGAGTAGAAGTAACAGCATGCTGCATGCTGCGCACATGAAAGGGACAAAACCGGGATATGGTGAGCCGGAAGTGGTGTCGTAGACAGTCAGTATGGCTGCGCAACCTGCAAGGCAGGTAATTGCCGAGGGGACCACGCATTTCCTGAGTGCTTTCTTAAATTCTGCCAATTTTATACACGAAGCCCAGTGATGCACCGGTGGTAAGACGGGTAGATTCTTCTCCCAGGCCGAAATACCCGTAACGGCCGTATATATCAAGTACCAGTATTGAGTCGATGGTGAGGTCGATCATGGTGCCAACGCACGCGGAGAGTCCGCCCCCTCCATCGTATGTATCAGTTGCCGGAGGCATGTCGATGTACAGGCCCGCCCCGCCGGTAAGGTTGAATACGGTTGAGAGTTCATACATGTATTTACCGGTAACGGTGAGTAGTGTGTGATGCACGGATAAATCAGGTGTCCCTTCCAGGGAATTGTACATGAACTGGGCGGTGAATTCACCCACCAGGTTGTTCACAATAATATTCATCAGGGCGCCCCCGCTGAAGAAATTGCCCTGGTAGTTCTGCTCCTGCCGCTGGTCATCCCACCAGTTCTCATAATGCACCGTTTGGAGTCCGCCACCCGCCGTTACCCCCAGGTAGGTGAAAAAAAGCTCCTGGGCGTTCAGGCTTGTGGGGGCAAATGAAATGCCGGATGAGAATAACAGAAAAAATGCCGGCAACAACCTGGGAATAAACCTTTTCATGTGGTTACCTGATATTCAATGGATTTTTTACCACCTGGGCGTTGGTGGGCACCTGGTAATCGAAGATCCCGGATACAATATTATCTCCCACCCTGACATTTGACAGGGTATACGTGGTGGTACTGCCTTCTGCTGTTTTTAACACGGCTTTTTTTAACATAAAGCTGCCATCAAGCATCAGGATAATGTCGGTGTAGGTCTTTTCCCTGTTTTTCAGTCGAATGGTATATCCCGATGATCCCTGGGAAGTGACAATAGCAGCATACCCGTTTACCAGGGAGGCTATACCGCCCGAACCGCCACCTGCAAGATCCTGCACGCCGCATATGTTGCTCCCCTTGTCGTGTATCCACAGCTTTTTGCCGTTTGACACCAGTATCTTTCCGGAAGGGGTATTAAAGGTCACGTATATCATCCCGGGAGCCCTGTACCTGAAATTGCCGCTATAAGTCATGCCCGTGGGATCAGACCATGATATCACGCCGCTCATGGTGCCGATTGAGTGCATTCTTTTCTTGAATTGACCAAGGGCCTCATCTCCGGTAAGCCCGTATGCGTATGATCCCGCCAGCATTACAAGCGCCAGTGAAACCCCGGCAAGCATTCGTATTCGTCCTGTCATAATTATATTCTCCTGTCTCTACTCTACTATACGCTGATTTAATGTAAAACATAAAATTTTTTTCAAAAAAATGGCATTTAACGCAAGCATATTTTTTATTCACTGTCGTGGGCGTAATATATTACGCCCCCACGACCACGACCCAGGTTGAAATTGTAATTGCATCATCACAACCCCGGATGTACAGTAAAAAAAAATGGAAGGCAGGGGAAAATGAAATTACGATATATCGCGCTTGTACTTATTATGGCATCGGTGGTGGTGTCCTACCTGTACAGTGACAGGCTGTACACATTCTACCTTGGCGCATATTACACCTATGTCAGTGAGATGTCTGCCGAAGATATGGAGAAGAGCCTGGAAAAGCTGTATAAAGAGGAAAAATATGATGACATGGCACCACTGGTTCATCATGCCCGTACCCTTTATCCGGGAAACACCCACATCAGGCTTCTATATGGATTTTACCTGATGGGTACAGGCAGGGTGGAGGACGGGGCCGGTGTCATTATTACCACTCGCAAGGGCATCACCCATTTTGACGAGTTTTTACAGGTGGTGGAGGTGCTTGATCGTCACCACCTGCATGCCGGGGTGATCAATCTCATAGAGGGGCAGAGCCGTTTCAGCAACAGCTACCTGCAATTCTACCTTGGAAAGGCCTGCTATCACCAGAAAAATTACCGCAAAGCCCGTGAGCACCTTCGGCGTTCCCGGCAGGGGGGATATAACCGGTATGATGTATATTATTACCTGGCCCTCACGGAGGAGGGGGACGGGTACCTGAAAAACGCCCTTAAGTACATGCAAAAGGCATATGAAATGAACAGCCTTGACCGAAGGGTAATACAGGCACTGGTGAGGCTGTACAGGAAAAACGGGATGTATGAGGAGGCCAGTGAGATGGGGAAGAGGGTGACGGG
>CAZVRB010000059.1:0-4786 GCA_964629365.1 uncultured Leptospiraceae bacterium | reverse complement strand
TCCAGGGGGACGGGCTTTTGGGGGTCGCGGGTTAGGGACAGGGCGCCGGTGGTGCAGTGTTCCACGCAGAGTTCACATCCCAGGCATTCATTCTGCAGGTAAGTCCAATCGGTTTCTGTGACCGTTACCGCGTCCACGGGACATATCTCGCTGCAGTCTCCGCAGTGTTTACATGCGTTTTCGTTATGGGCAACGGCATAGCCGGCGTGGGCGGTCATGCTGAGGTTATCGTTGAATTTTCGTGCGAACCTGGTGGCCTGAAGGCTGACACATGTTCGTAGGTGGCAATTGCAGATAACCCCGGTACTGCCGCCTGTGGCCACCTTGAAGAAGGCCTGGGTGAGGTAGCCGTGTTTTCTGAACTTCTGTATCATGGAAAGGGCTTCATGTTGCGTAATTTTTCGCGCATTGTATTTACTGCCATGTTCAAGCCAGAATGACGCGATTCCCCGTCCTACCCCGATGCAGGAGTTGATGGCCCAGTCTTCGTCTTTCAGGGTTTTCTTGCATGGGCAATCCATCACGGCAATGTAGTCTGCTTCCTGGAAGAGTATCTTGTAGGCGTACCGGTATGGGACTATCTGTCGGTTCTTCTCCGTGATAGCTGAAACATCCGTGTTCAGTTCAAATATCTTGCGGGTATCTCCGAAGGAAAGCACCTTCGCGTGATATCGGCTAAAGGCCGTTCGCAGCACCGGGCTGAGCGGCTTGAACCATGACAGGTAAGTGGATAACAGTTTGAATGCGTAGAAGACGGTTTTCACATAAGGATAATAGAAGGTAAAGTAGAGGTAATTGTGTACCCCCCTGTCCACCCGCCAGCCGTGCTTCTTGAACATTGCCACAGTAGATTCTTTCATACCTTCACACCTCCAAAATACTCTATACCATTACCCGTACATGTCAATCAATAACTGGTCAATCATTCAATCTTTGCGATTCTCTGCGCCCTTAGCGACTTTGCGGTGATCCTTATAGAGACATCTCTGTGACTCTGTGGTAATATTTTTCGGTAGACATGTATAGAGAAAATGATAAAATTATCAGTAGCAAATCGTGATTAACTTTTTAACAGGAAATGTGGAATGAAAATTAAGGTTTCGGTATTGTGTATACCGGTGATATGCACAATTATGTTCGCATCCTGCACCACCATGTCGGGTAACGGGGGTGACGGGGATGCAGAACAGTTGAGGGCCCAAAACAGGGTGATGAAGAACAACCTTACCCAGGCGCAGCGTGAGAATGATATACTTAAAGAAGAGAACATTCAGTGCAAGGCCAGTGTTGACCAGCTGAAATCGAAAGTGAAGATGCTGGAATCGGAAATGGCTTCTATGAAGAAGAAATACGAAAGCGACATCGGTCTGCTTGAAAAGAAGAACGAGAACCTGCAGGAGAAGAACCGAATCCTTGACCAGAAGAGCAGCGAGAAGATAAAGGAGTTGACCGAACTAAACAAGAACCTGGAAGAGCGGTTAACCGGGAAGATCGATGAACTGAATAAGGCCATTCGCAAGCAGGAAGAAGAATTCAACCGGCAGCGCCGGGAGATGGAAAGCAGTTTCTCTGAGAAGGAGAAAGAATACAAGCAGGAGATTGCAGGACTTGAAAAACAGTTGAAGCAGTACAGGTCTGATATAGAGTCAATGAAATCACGGTTGCGGAAGGCCGAAGACCGTGTTGAAAAACTTCAGTCTGCGCTGAAAGACAGGGAGTCCACAATTCAGTCACTCAAAGAAGATCTGGATGCCGCTAAAAATGAGGCAGAAACTGCGGACGACAAACAAAAGGGAGAATAATTGATGCGTGGTATTGCCGCTGTTTGTATTTCAATTCTTATCATGACCGGCAGTGTGTACGGGGCAGAGACGGTAACCATGTTTTTTACCTCCAATCTTGAGGGGCGGTTCAGCACTGTTATCGAGAACCAGGAAGAAGAAGACAGGATGCTGCTCCTGGCACAGTCCCTGGCTGCAGCAAGGGAAAAACACAATGCCATTGCCTGCATAGACCTGGGGAATGGATTCTACCCGGGAACCCTGTCGCGGTACAGCTTCGGTTCTGTAATGATGGATTTCTTTGATTATTTCAATTTTGACGCCACCCTTATCTCGTCACAGGATTTGAATATAGGTATAAAGAACCTTGAGTTTTTAAAGAAGGGGCGGGACACAAGCCTGTTATCGGCAAATATAATGGAGAAAAAAAATCCCCTCTTCACCCCGTATATTATTCGAAAACAGGGAAATAAAACATTTGGCCTGGTAGGTCTTACCTCAACCTCGGGGGTGTTTGATATTGCTGAACGGAAGCTGTATTCCGTGGCTATCAGATCATACCGAAAACAGTTAAATGCCCTGCTGCCCAAACTCAAAGAAGATTGTGACTATATCATCCTGCTTTCGGGGCTTTCTTACCGGGAGAACCTGTCACTTTTATCTGAAGTGAAAGAGGTCGACCTGGTGGTCAGTGGTGGTGATGCCAGCGGGTCGCTGTTCAGGTCGAAGGCCAGGCGGGTCGACCTGGCAAACGGGAAGAGCGTGCTCACCCTCACCGGGAACGATGGTTATTACACACTGACCCTCACCGCCGATGGGGGGCTTCGGGTTGGTGAGGTGGCATTCACGTCCGCCAGCAGAAATCGTGTTGACAGCCGTCGGTATAATGAATTCGTCAACAGGTTGACACTCTGGAAGAAGAAGTTTCAGCGTGAAGGGGCTGAAGTGGTTGCATCAAAACTTCCAGGTTCGGTTAAGCTGGATGACAGTACCGTGGCCCACCTGTTGCGGCATGTTACCCGCAGCGAGGTTGCGGTGCTTGTAAAAAACTCGGTTGTTAAGGCCAACCTTGAGGGGAAGGTTACCTACTCGGACATTGTCACGTCGGTGAACAACGAGTACCCGGTGTTGACCTACAGGGTGAAGGGGTCGCTGCTGAAACGGTTGGCGGCACTGGATGAGATTGTTGTGTCCGGTGCGCGGGAGGGCCGTGTGCAGGGCAACCCGATAAGGGATGACGGGGAATACTCGGTGTGCTCGACGCAGAAGGGGTATGAGCGGTTGCTGCAGTTGACCAGGAAAAAGGTTGACTATACGAATACATGGAAAACCCTTTCCGACCTTATTCGCGCAGACCTGCAGGGTGAGGGTGTGCTGGCCCGCGGGGATTATCAGTACCTGGATAATCGTTTCAGGCTGATGGTAGACGTGTCCCTTTCCAACTTCTACGACCGGTCGGTGGTTTCACGGGGTGACGAGATTGAGACGCCGCCGGGCAAGCCGGAAGAGACTTACCGTAAATGGGGTCTTGAGAATAAAATTGATTTCACCATTTACAACAGGTATCACACATTTGTGCTTACCCCCTACGTGTATTACATGCGCCAGGACCGGGAATACCTGCACAACCTGCTGCGGGGAACATTTCTGTATACCTACAACCTGGGTGACGTGCTGAAGCCCTATCACAAGTCACAGGCTGACACGGTGCTGGTTGAAACGGAGAATTTGCGGCCGGTGCTGATGCGTGAAACGGTTGGTGCATTTCTTACCTTTAAGTACCTGGACGGCAAGCTTGGGGCGGGTTTTGAAAAACAGGTGCAGGACCCTGAGAACAAGGCCCTCTACGGGGTTGAGGCTATCATCGATTTTCGTTATCCTTTCCGGGACAGGTTCAACTATACATTTCTGCTGGACTCATTTCTATCAACCCGCGACAGGGACTTTATCGAGCGGCACTTTCGCTCTGATGTGACTACCGGGTTGTCCTATTCCTTCAACAGTTTCTTGTCTCTGTCGGCGAAGTACCGCTGGTTTTACCTGTATTCCATTGATTATGACCAGGAGTACCGCAACTCGCAGTTTCTGCTGTCGCTGGATGTGAATGCTGATTTTAAGTTTTTTTAGAAGACGGTGAAGGGACAGTGACGGGTGACGGGTAACGGGTGACGGGATAGTAAAAGGTGACAGGTGATGGGGGTTTTGGTCTCATGGCGGCATGATGTGCAACATTGGGTTCTCACGGAGACGCGGAGGCACGGTGAGTTGCTTTCTTAATTTCGTATCTTCAGGATTTTCTATCTATTCAATCTATTCGGGTTTTTACAGTCGGGAGATATGTTTTTTGGCTTTGTGGTTGGATATGGTTATCTCTTAGCCTGCGAAAACTATACTTAAAATAAACTCAACAACAACCTGTACTGAGAATAAAAAGTGAGACGAACATGTTTTGATCAACTCTCCGCGCCTCCGTGTCTCCGTGAGAACCCCCGTAAAGTATTATGCAATCAATGGTCAGGGTAAAACCAGTGTCCATGTGGCCTTAACCGGGTTTACTGTTGGGTTTGACCCTTTTACTTAAATAATTGTAACGGAATGACTTTTTGTATCATATCAAAATGATTATCCAGGCTAAAAAGGGTGCACTCATTATCCAGGGCGGTTTGTGCTATTATGAGGTCCGGTATTCCTATCCCGTTTATTCCTTTTTTCAGGCATTGCGCCTGGTATCGGGTTATCCTCTTCCAGTCGGGAGTACATGCAACATTGGGAATTGTGTGCATAAGTGAAACCAGTTTTTTCTGGTTGCGTACAATTAGAAACGGAAGTATTTCTGCCAGAACCAGACCGCAGGTGCATATGCTGTTATTCTCAAGTAAAAGGTCGAGCGGGGCAGACTGGTTTCCGCCCCTGAAATAATCTATCCATACAGAACTGTCGACGAGGATGCTCATTTTCTTTTTCTCAACATGGGCAGTTTCTACCTTTTCTCCTGCTTTAAAAGT
>CAZVRB010000058.1:0-24348 GCA_964629365.1 uncultured Leptospiraceae bacterium | reverse complement strand
CGGAACAACAGTTTCAGGACGCCATGATGCGCTACCAGGACATTATCAAGCAGCATCTTGAAGAGGCGCGTCGGTACCCCTACAGCGCACGTAAGAACAATATTGAAGGTATCGTATACATGAGATTTCTGTTAATGGCTAACGGGAATGTAAAAAACGTGGAGTTAATCAAGTCGTCCGGTCATTCCATGCTGGATGAATCGGCATTGAAAACAGTGAAGATTGCCTGTCCATTCCCTCGTATACCGGAAAGTTTTAACGCCGGTTCGATTATGTTTGAGGTATCGCTGGTGTATGACCTGAAGTGAAGAGTGAAAAGTGAGGAGTGAAGAGTTGATGAAAAGAGTGGTTTTCGCAGCATTAATAGTTTTATTGTCCATGCCCGGATTGCGGGCCCACGGGGTGGTTAATTCGGTTTCACGTGACGAAGCTGTCATTATTAACGCAATGTACCAGGGGGATGAACCCATGGCGTATGCTGAAGTGAAGGTATTCTCCCCTTCGGACCGTGAGGTGGAATACCAGAATGCCCGTACCGATAAGAACGGAAAATTCGCGTTTTACCCCGATCAGAAGGGGGAATGGACTGTACAGGTGAATGACGGTATGGGTCATGGGTTTACCGAAAAGGTTGATGTATCCACTATAGGAGAGATGGGGCATACCCATGGCGGGCTTTCTGCTACCCACAAGGCTGTCATGGCTATTTGTGTGGTATGGGGATTTGCCGGGTTCTATTTTTACTTTAAAAGGAAACAAACCGCGTAAAGGGATTATTTGACGAACAGGCCAATTACTTCGGTGTGATGGGTTCCCGGAAACATGTCAAGCAGTGTCAGCTTTTCGAAGCTGTATCCCGCATTGATAAAGTCACCGCAGTCCCTGGCGAAGGTGACGGGATTGCATGAGACATACACTATTCTTCCAGGAGACACGGCGTTGATAGTGTTCCTGGTTTTCGTATTCAGCCCCTGGCGGGGCGGGTCAACAAGTACAACGTCGAAGTGTTCACGGTAGGGATGCAGCAAATCACCATGCAGCCTCTTGAAAGTGATGTTCGTTATATCATTTAATAGAGCGTTATGCTGTCCCCATTGTATACTTTCTTCAACCACGTCTATTCCCAGCCCATTCCGGGCTTTGCCGGCAAGGTAGAGGGTGAAAAACCCCACGCCGCAGCCGATATCAACAAAGGACTGATCGTCTGAAAGATGAGACATTTCTGCTGCCAGTTTCAACATGGTGGTTCTAAGCTTGCCGTTTGCCTGGAAGAATGAATACAGGTCGCGATGGTAGGTGATACCGTCCTCAACCTCGGTGAGGGTGGCAGGTTTGCCGGTTGAATAATGGCAGGTACCCTGGTGATCCATGGCAATTTTAAGTTCGGTTTTTTCCTTAATGTCTAAACCTTCAAGTGTGTGAATCAGCGGTTCAGCCAGAAGTCTGCAGCCACCAAGGGGAAAAGACTTTATCACGTGTGATTCTCTTTCGAAAAATCCCATGCCGGTATGATCACATTGCACTGTTGCGTGGGTGCGATAATGGTAACGCCCGTTGCTCAGCAGCTCAATTGACGGCAGCCGGTTCTCATCGAGTTTTCCCAAACGCACCAGGGTTTCGTGAAGCAGGGCCGACTTGGCTTTAAGCTCTTCGTCATAGGATATATGAAGGAAATGGCAGCCGCCGCATACTGTGAAATTCGGGCATTCTGGTTGGCTGCGGTGGGGTGAAGGGGTGAGAATATCTTCAATTTCAGCAAAGGCGTGATTTTTCTTGCGAAGGGTCAGGCGTGCCAGTACCCTGTCACCAGGGGTTGTATATGGTATAAATACAGCCATCCCCCTGTGAAATCCCAGGCCGTAGCCGCCATTGGCGTATTTTTCGATCTGTATTTTCAGTGTTTCTGTCATATCGTATACTTGGAGTGACTATTGTTGATTAGTCAATATAATTTGTATGATTACCACAGAGATACAGAGGAACAGAGGTGTATAGAGAATATATGGTCTGTTTATTGCGCGGGTCTTTGCCGGCATACAACTGAACTGGGTTCGCACGGAGACACCAAGACACGGAGGGTTGGTCAATATATTTCAGTTTTATTTTCTATTCCAGGTGGCAGGTTGTTGCTGAGTTTGTTTTAGATATAGTTTTCACAGGCTTAGAATTATTTATATTCTATGCTAAAGCTATATATATCCTTCAACTGTAAAAAAGTTAATAGATTGAGCTGATATATTACCTGATAAAACGTATATAAAGAACTAAACTCTCCGTGTTCCCCGTGTCCCTGTGAGAGATTATTGTTGAGTATATTTCAGGATATAATACAACATGCTTAAAAATATTTACGTTGTTGTGGGAAATGTTAAAGTTGTTACAGAATTATGAATTGACTAATTTCCAAATATTGTAATAATATCCTGTTATGTATAAGAATATCATAATTGCTATAACTGCTATAAGCTGTATTGCCGTGTTTGCAGGCATATTGAAAGCTGGCTGGCTGTATACTGACGAGGTATATACCTCGTGGTATTTCAGCAGGGGATGCCAGGTTGGTGACAGGATATATTTTGTTACCACCTACAGGTTGATGCAAAAGCCGAAGGGACTTGCACGCTTTCCCGATGGGGGAACGTCGAAAGAGTTGTTCGCGAAAGTGTTGCTGTACAGCTGTGATACGAACGGGGATAATCTTCGATTATGCGATGAACTGGAAACGATGCAACTGGGGGGGAATAGCACCGCCGTCAGCACTATAATGCAGAAGAAGGGTAATACACTCTTTATCAAGTATTATGCCAGTAATCATCTTGGTGAAAAAGTGCACCGGTATCATATATTTACATGGGATATGAAGAATGAAATCATCAGGTCCGTTACAAAAATTGAAGAGAAACGGGCTGTAATGGATGCCATGGTGGGGCTTTGGAAGGTTTACAGGCAAGAATCAGTTGGAATATCTGCACTGAAGCAAAAAGTTGACAGGTATACGCTGGCAGAATGGAAACTTCCCTCGCCACTTGATTACGCGGATAAGTCAACGGATGATCTTCTTGACGACCTGGTAGAGCTTAAAGGTGACAGGTATTACCGTGATGCCATTATTCAGGCACAAGCTGGTATTCTTACAGATGGCAGGATAGACGAATTGTTGCGCAGTATACAGAAAAGAAAGGATTCTCTTGAAGGGTACGAGCAGATGAAATACAAGATGACTGCGGCCGACCTGGAAGAAAAACTCAGAAAACTAAAAAATAATCGCTGAAAACAAAAAAAATCAATTAATTCTTGACATACAACAATACAGTATTATTATGTTGATTGACTGTCCAATTTAAAAGCTGAACAATAATTCAAATTTATATGATTGAACAAAGAGTGTGTGCTGATGGGGGAGATTTTATTAAGTAAAAACTGGTTGAGCGTTCAATCAAATTATTGGATACTTAATAAAATACTAAAGCACAATGAAGCGTTCAACAGGGTTCTTTGACAATGACACGATCCGGGAAACAACAATGCTTCTGAAAGGATGTCTGCACACCCACACAACGTGTTCTGATGGAAAGATGACTCCGCAGGAGGTGGCAGAAGCCTATCAGTCACTGGGGTATGATTTTATTGCCTTTACTGATCATGATTATCTTTTGAGTCCCCGTTGTGACGAGATATACGGCAATGTGAAAAGCGACCTGATTATATTCAGGGGAATTGAGCTTACGGTCTTTGCCAAGGGGTACGTGCATGTGAACAGGATAGAAGGTGAAACTGAAACAATGTACGTTTTCAATCATCTTGGCGAATATGACCTCACGGTGGAAGAGGTGCAGGACAGGATTTCCATTGTTCGTGAAAAGTATCCAATTGACCTGGTAGAAATCACCACAAAGGGATTCAGACATAAAGAATTCGAGATACCGGAAATTGAATACCCGAAGATGGCTTCAGATGATTCACACAGCAGGGTTGGGATTGGAAGAGCGTGGGTAGAGCTTGATGCGGATCGTGACCGGGATCACATAATTAAAAAAATGAAGCAGGGAGATTTTTGGAACTGCTATGTATAGGGTAATTGTCAGCACAGGATTATAAAAAGGAGGTTGTATCATATGGGTAAGAGAGTAGCCATATGCGCACTGGAACAGGTTAAGAATGAGCCGGATATCTGGTATCAGCGTTTTCAGGGAATGCTTCTTGATTGTCTTGAACCAATTCTTGAAAAAACAGGCGTCACTTTTGACATGGATAAAGGAATTCGAAATGTTATCACGTGTTCAGATGACGTGTTTGATGCGCGAACAATATCTGATAGTGGTGTTACCGATGTTGTGGGAGCGCATTTCCGGGGAGAAGAAAAGATGGCCCAGGATAGTATCAATGGCCTTGGTTATGCCATGGCTTGCATACTCTCGGGGCATGATGATGTTGTATTGTACATGGGGCATTGCAAGGAGTCACAGACTGAGAGCAGGTACATGAACACGAATCTCGCCTATGATCCATTCTACATGCGCCCACTTGGGATCGATTTTTTGAGTGCCAACGCCTTTCAGGCCCGTGCGTACATGGAAAAGGCGGGTATAGATGATGATCACCTGGCCGAAATCGTGGTTCGTTCGCGGAAAAACGCGGCGAAAAATCCTTATGCAAGGGAAAATGAAATGGTGAGTGGCGACCAGGTAAAGAAATCTCCATACCTGGCTGACCCAATTAGAGAACTTCACTTCTATCCAGTTACCGACTGGGCTTTTGGCATGCTGTTGTGCAGTGAAGAGCGGGCAAAAGAGTTTTGCGATAATCCCGTATGGTTAACCGGATATGGAAGCTGCATGGACAGTTATTTCCCAGGTGACAGGGATATTATATCTAATTTCGCGTTGAAGAATGCCGCTTCACGGGCGTACAGCATGGCAGGCGTGAAAAATCCTCAAAAAGAAATTGACCTTTTTGAGCTGGCCGACCAGTCAGCATACCAGCTTCCCATGTGGGCAGAGGGTGTGGGGATCGTTGATGAATATACTGGTGGCAAATGGATTGAAGAAGGTGGCCCTGATAAGTCACAGGTCAATCTTTCAGGAGGCATGCTGAATGGTAATCCTGTTATGCTTGGCGGTGTGGCCAGGGTTGCTGAAGCCTGGTATCAGTTGAGGGGCGAAGCAGGAGACCGCCAGATAAAAAAGCCGAAGAAAGCACTCGCGCATGGCGTAACCGGTGCGATGGGCCAGCATCACGGCGTGGTTATTCTGGAGAAGTGAGGAGGAAGTAATGGCTAAGAAAAAGAAGAATAGAAACGTAGCAATAGTGGGCGTGGGACAGACGCAGTATTCCAGTCACAGGGAAGATGTCAACCAGCCCGAGATGATACACGAGGCGGTAAGCCTGGCGCTCGCCGACGCCGGTATCACTATAGATGATGTTGATGCCATTGTCCATGGGAACATGGAGCTTTTTGAGATGGTTCACCAGCCTGATCTCTGGCACATGCTTGGAACCGGTGGTTATGGAAAGGATTCTTTCCGAATTACCACCGGGGGGACAACCGGTGCCACCATTGCCTGTGCCGCGGATAATCTTGTCGCGTCAGAAATGTATGACGTGGTAATGGCCGTGGGTTTTGAGAAGCTTCAGGAAGGTCACACAACCGGCGGTATCACCAACATGGCGGATCCTCTATGGTCACGTCAGCTTCAGACTGGTGCCCTCACCGGATCAACCGGTTACAAAATGGAAAAAGAATTTGGTGAAGAGCGGGCCAACCGGGCTGCCATGATGTATCGTATCATGATGGATAAGCACGCGTGTTTGAATCACAACTCTCACAGATCTTTCGGCCTGGATTTTGACCAGATGGATGACTTGATGGAAAATTCTCCACGACTGGTGGGTAATCTTCGTCTTATACACATGTGTTCACAGTCTGACGGTTGTTGCGTGGTAATATTTGCCAGTGAGAAAAAAGCAAAGAAAATGGCAAAGCCGCCGGTATGGGTGCGTGATCATATTACGGTACACCGGGAGGAGACCTTCAATATTTTCGGCTTCGACGAAAATTACCCTGTACCCATGACGCATCGATTCGCCGCGGAGCAGCTGTTCGCCCGCAACGGCATCGACAGCCCGGTTGATTACTTCGATGTGTTCGAGATGTATGACCCTTCCGGGTGGTGGGGAGCCGACTGGATGAAAGAGTTTTTCCTTTTTGAAAATGATGAGCACCTGAAGCTTATTGAAGATAAAGAGATTATGATCGACGGCAAGATGCCAATAAATCCTTCGGGTGGAGTAACGGCGGCTAATCCAATCGGGGCAACAGCCCTTGTCAGGGTTGCCGAGGCGGCGCTGCAGGTTCGCGGTGACGCGGGGGGGCATCAGATTCCCCGGGATGTGAACCACGCACTGGCATCAGGTTTTGGGGGTACCATGTGGACGGTGCTGATGATGCTGGAAAGAGAATTGAACTGGTAGGGGGACAATATGAGTGATCAGTTTGGAATTAAGGTAGAAGAAATATTTGATACCATGGAAGAACGTTTCCGCCCGGAAGGTGCTGAAGGTGTGGATGCGTCGTATGGTTATGACATACAGGGTGTGGGTAAGTGGAAACTCACCGTTAAAGACGGTCAAATGACGATCGAAGAAGCCGATGATCTCGGCGATTGTGTGGCAGTTACTATAACGGATGCCGATACATTCGTTGGTGTGAACATCGGACAGGTGGATGCCATGAAGGCTTTCAACTCGGGCAAATTCAAGGTGGATGGAGATCTTGGTGCGCTTGGCCAGACAGCGAAGATGTTCACGAAGTTTGTTTCCGGTAAGAAGGAAATGACTGTTGGTGATTTTATACAGGATATGTTTGCCACCCTGGAAGAAAGGTTCCAGCCAAAAAATGCTGAGGGTCTGGATGTGACTATCACCTATGATATACAGGGGGATGGAGGTGGCTGCTGGACAGCGACAATTAAGGACGGAACCTGTGTTCTGAAAGAGGAACGTATTGAAAAGCCCACTGTTCGGCTGGAAGTGGGTGCAGCCGACTGGGTTGACGTAATGCTGGGGAAGGTGGACGCCATGACACTGCTCAGTGCGGGAAAAGCCGCCATTGAGGGTGATTCCAGCCTGGCATTGAAACTTGGTGAGATATTTTCAAAGTATATTGCGCCGGGCGAGATGGCCGAACCCGAACAGGAACTTGTGCGATTGAAAAAGGTGATATCTGTTAATCATCGTTTCGCCACCGGGCCTGTTATGGGAAAATTTCTGCAGGGACTGAAAAACAAGAAAATAATTGCAAACAAGTGTCCCGAATGCGGAAGACTGCAGCTTCCTGCCCGTGAAGTGTGTGCAATATGCCGTGTGCGAGTGCCCGGAGTTGTTGAAGTGGGACCAAAAGGGCATATTACAATTAATGATATCGCCTACTACGCAAGCCCCGACCCGCTGACCGGAGAAACCAGGGAAACACCATATGGTTCGGTTAACATACTTCTTGATGGATGTAAGGGCAACGAGACCTTCTGGCACCTGCTAAGAAGAGACCAGATATTCGAAGTTGAAGAATCCTGGAATGAAAAGAAGGGAACAAGGGTGCGTCCCGTATGGGCCGAGAACAGGGTGGGCAGCATTAAGGATATCCTGTATTTCGAGATTGACAAGTAAGGAGACCGGCAATGAAAGAAGGTTTTGAAGACAGCTATATTGTTGAAGGAAAGATGGCACTTCCATACAGCTATTTCGCGGGAAGGGTGGGAAGTACGTTCTTAACCACCCTGCGTGATAAGAAGATAATAATGGGAGTGAAATGTAACACATGTAACAAGGTGTTTGTACCTCCCAGGCAGACATGTGAACGATGTATGGAAGATATCAGGGACAACTGGGTTGAATTGAAAAATACCGGTACGGTTACAAATTTTACCGTTGTACGGTATGAGGATAAGCATATGCCCAAAAAAGTGCCCTATGTGCTTGCGATGATCCACCTTGATGGTGCTGATACACCAATGACCCACATTCTCGAGGGTGTTAAACCAGAAAAGGTGAAGACCGGCATGCGTGTTGAAGCGGTCTTCGCTGATGAAGATACAAGCACCATTATGAATATCGATCATTTTAAGCCGGTTGCTGAAAAGATTGAAGTAAGAGGACGGGCTGATGCTGGTGGTACCGGGGCAAAAACATATACTGGTGAACAACCGGAAACAAAAAAAGGAGGAAAACCTGCCATGTCAAAAAAAGTTATTATTACCGCTGCACTTTCAGGGGCTGCAACAATGAAGAACCAGATCGATTCGGTGCCATATGAACCGAAGGAATTTGCCGAGGAAGCTGCCCGATGTTACAAGGCTGGAGCATCCATGGTACACGTACATGCAAGGGAAGAAAACGGAATGCCTACCCATGAAGTGGCCAGGATAAAAACAACACATGACGCAATAAAGGAGAAGACTCCCGAATTGATCGTGAACCTGAGTTCAGCGGTTGGTATGGGGAAAACCCCGGAACAGCGTATAACCCAGATACTTGAGATCAAACCGGAGATGGCTTCACTGAATACGAATACGATGAACTTCAGCATCGTAGACAGAAAGACAGGTAAGATCTTTATCGATTTTATATTCGAAAACACCTTTACCATGTTACAGGACTTTGGAAAAGGAATGGAAGAAAACGGTATTAAGCCAGAAGTTGAAGTATACGACATGGGTGGACTGGATAACTGGAAAATTGTGGCAAAACAGGGAATTTTTTCAAAACCGTATAACTTCAATTTTGTCTGGGGTGTTGCGGGCGGTATGGCCTTCAGGCCCGATCTTTTCATGGTGCTGAAGAATGCGCTGCCCGAAGATGCGAATTATACCACATGCGGTGTGGGACTGGATGAATTCCCCGCAATAACCATGTCCTGCCTGTCAGGCGGTCACATGCGGGTTGGACTGGAAGACAACATAAAACTGCCAAACGGTGAACTGGCCAAGGGAAGTTTTGAACTGGTTGAATGGGCCACGAGAATATGTGAGATTTTAGGCAAAGAAGTAGCCACACCTGATGAAGCAAGGGAGATCATGGGTATTAAGAAGTAATAAGATTACAGAATACCCTGAGGAATAAAAAGAGGTTGATATGACGGTGAGTGAGAAATGCAGGTACGAGGTAACTGAAAAGGGTATCGCGGTAATAACGATTAACAATCCTCCAATGAATGCCCTTGATGAAGAGACCATGTACAGCCTGGAAGAACTGGTATTAAAGGCTGAATCGGAACCTTCTGCCAGGGTGGTAGTGATAACCGGAGAGGGGCCCACATTCATCGTGGGAGCCGATGTAAACCGTGTGAAAGAAGTCACTACTGCCGAGGAGGGAAGAAGCCTTACCTCCCAGGCGCAGGCCATCATTAACCGTATAGAAGATTGCAGAAAACCGGTGATTGCCGCCATCAATGGACTTTGCCTTGGAGGAGGCATGGAGCTTGCGATGGCGTGTCACCTGCGTTTTATATCTGACCAGGCACAGATGGGATTGCCCGAGATTATGCTGGGAATCATGCCGGGATTCGGCGGCACCCAGCGCAGTGCCCGGCTTCTTGGAACAGCCAGGGCACTTGAGATAATGCTTACCGCGAAATTTATAACCAGCGAAGAGGCGATGGCCATCGGCCTGGTAAATGATGTATTTAGCAATGATAATTTAATGGAAGAAACTATCCGTTTTGCTGGAAAAATCGCGTCCAAAAGTCAGCTTGCCGTGAAGACTATAATGGAAGCTGTTCTTGATGGATCTACACTGTCATTAAAGGAAGGACTTGCACTGGAGAGCGAATGTTTTGGTCGACTTGCGGAAAGTGAAGATAAGGATGAAGGGATTGCCGCATTCATGGAAAAACGTAAACCTGTATTTAAAGACAGGTAATTAAGGAGTATGGGGGCGTTGTCATGGAAAGGACTATTAACGAGGTCTTCCGAAACAGGGCAGATAAATATAAAGATCGCCTTGCGATAGAAAAAAAACTTGGAGGTACATGGGAACAGGCAACCTGGACCCAGTATTACGAACGGGCCCGCGCGACTGGACTGGCGCTTGTTGCCCTCGGACTTGAGAAAGGTGACAGGGTAGCTTTACTTTCTGAAAACAGGCTGGAGTGGCTGTATACTGACATGGGTGTGCTTGGTGTGGGGGGATGTGTGGTTCCCATTTATGCCACCCTGACAGATGAAGAAGTTGAGTACGTGGTAACCAATTCCGGTTCAAGATTTATGGTGGTTGAAAACGATGAACAATTGCAAAAGGCATTATACAGCCTGAAGCAGAATCCGGGCATAGTGAAGATCGTGGTGATGGACGAGGCAGATGCGAAAAACAAGCCTCCTGTTGTAATCAGTTTTAAAGAATTGATGAAGATAGGATATGAAAAGCAAAATGAAGACCCCGGTCTTTTCGAAAAGATTGCCGATGCTGTAGACCTGGAAGACCTGGCAAGTATTGTCTATACTTCTGGTACCACGGGGGACCCGAAGGGGGCGATGATCACCCATAAGAATATCATGGCAGTGGTGAAATCACTTGATTCTGTTGAACCCAAATACGCCTTTGATACAGACCAGACAGTACCATTTTTGCCTTTGAGCCATGTGTTTGAAAAGATCGCGGGTCATTATTACGGTATGTACGTGGGAATAACCGCATCCTATGCAGAGAGTCTTGACACCATACTGCAGGATATACAGGAGAAACAACCAACCGAGATACTGGCGGTTCCAAGAGTTTTGGAGAAGGTATACCAGAGAATTATTTCGCAGGTACAGGAACAGTCACCCTTTGCCCAGCGGCTGTTCTTCTGGGCACAGCGTGTAGGTGCCCGAAGAAGTGAATATCGTGAGAAGAAGAAAAAACCGTCATTATGGTTAACAATAAAATACAGGATCGCGTTCCTGATGGTTTTCAAAAAACTGCAGCAGGCACTGGGGGGACGGGTTCGATGGATGACCGCTTCAGGGGCACCCACTGCCAGGGAGATCATCTTGTTTTTCAACTCTGCCGGCATAATGGTTGTGGAAGGGTACGGAATGACCGAATGCTGCGCCCCGGCTACCATGAGTAACCTTTCCGATTACAGGATAGGGACAGTAGGACGTCCCATACCAGGTGTTGACATTAAGATCGCCGATGACGGGGAGATACTTATTAAAGGTGATAATGTATTTAAAGGTTACTGGAAGATGTCCGAAGAGACTAAGAATACTTTCACCGCGGACGGGTACCTTATGAGTGGTGATATCGGTGTGTTTGATGAATATGGTTTTCTTATGATAACCGACAGGAAGAAAGACCTTATAATCACTTCCGGGGGAAAGAACGTTGCACCTCAGAAAATTGAAAATCTCTTTAAGTCAGATCCGTTATTTACACAGGTAATCGTAATTGGAGATAATCGTAAATATCTTTCCGCCCTTGTGAATATAAACATTGAACAGGCTGAACAGATTGCCCGGGACAAGCATATACCTTACAAGGATCCACAGGAGTTGCTGGACAACGAGGCCTTTCTCAAGATCGTAGATGATCACGTGCGAAAGAGAAATGAAAATCTTGCGCGGTATGAGACAATCAAGAAGATCCGGATAGTAAAGCACGAGTTTTCCAAGGAAAGCGGTGAATTAACCGCAACCCTGAAAGTAAAACGAAGGGTGGTGCAGGAGATGTACAGTGACATGATCGAAAACATGTACAACGAGGAATCGGATACCGTACATGCAGTATGATATTGAATAAAACTGGTTTAATGTTCAACCAGTTGAGATATGACTACATTAATAAGCATATAGCAATATATAACAAGAGGGGGAAGGGCATGGCAGTTGAATTACATGAAAACGATGAAATGAAAAATACCATGGACCTGAAGTCCGGTCAGAATGAACTATTTACCGATCCCGATCCGGATCATGCCAGGGCATTTTTTAGAAAAAAGTCACGGGCACTGAAATCAAAACTGTCAACCGTTCAGGAAGTGGTACGTGACATGATATCTGATGGTGATTATATCGCCATAGGAGGCTTCGGTGCCATAAGGGTGCCCAGCGCTATTGTTCACGAGATCGTTCGACAGAAAAAGAAAAACCTGGGTTTCGCTGGACATACCAGTACACATGATTTCCAGGTGATTACCGCGGGTGAGTGTATCGACCGCTGTGATATCGCCTACATCGTGGGTCTTGAGGCCAGGGGTCTTTCGGCTAACGCCAGAAGGGCGGTACAGAGTGGCAATATCCAACTTACCGAGTGGACCAACGCCACACTTTCGTGGAGGCTGAAGGCGGCGGCAATGGGTCTTTCCTTTCTGCCAGCAAGAAATATACTGGGTACTGATACTTTTAAATACAGCGCGGCAAAAGAGATACAGTGTCCATTTACCGGTAAAAAATTCGCGGCCTACCCGGCACTGTATCCGGATTTTGCCGCCATTCACGTTCACGAGGCTGATATATACGGCAATTGCCGTGTATACGGTGCTACAGTATCAGACCAGGACCTTGCAAGAGCATCCAAAAGGGTGGTGGTCACTGCAGAAAGGCTTATCCCCACAGAGGAGATACGTAATAATCCCGAGGGAACCTTTATCCCCTTCTGGTGCGTGGATGCCGTGGTGGAAGTTCCCTATGGAAGCTATCCGGGAAATATGCCGTATGAATATTTTTCCGATGAAGAACATATCAAGCAATGGCTTAGCGTCGAAAAAGATCCCGAGGATCTGAAGAAGTTTATCCAGGAACAGATATATGATACGAAAGATTTTTACGAGTACCTGAATCTTAACGGCGGCATTGAGAGAATGACAAAGTTGCGACAGGTCGAATTTCTCATTAATGGAAAGTGAAAGGAGGGGGTAATGCCGGATTATAATGCAATGGAACTTATGATATGCGTGGCAGCAAGAAATCTTGAGGATGGCGCCACGGTGGTTGTGGGAACAGGGGCACCATGCGCGGCCGCCATGCTTTCACAAAAAACTCATTCGCCCAACCTGTGTATCATGTTTGAGGCGGGTGGAGTGGCGCCACAGCTTCCTACCATGCCAATTTCCGTGGGCGATTCAAGGACATTTCATAAAGCACTGATGGCAAGTTCAATGCCAGATATCATGGAAACCTGCCAGCGGGGAATGGTTGATTATACCTTCCTGGGTGGGGCACAGATTGATATGTACGGGAATATCAACTCAACCATGATAGGTGATGATCACTCGAAACCGAAGGTACGCTTTCCCGGTTCAGGCGGGGCAAACGACCTGGCTTCCCTTTGCTGGCGAACCATGATGATGACAGTACAGGACGCCAAAAGGTTTACTGAAACACCCGACTTCATAACCTCACCGGGTTACCTGAAAGGTGGTGACAGCAGGTACGAGGCGGGGCTTCCCCTTGATACGGGTCCATACCGCATCATTACCAACATGGCGGTAATGGGATTTGATGACGATACAAAATGGATGACAGTTCTGTCGGTAAACCCGGGATACAGCCGCACTGATGTGCAGGATAACTGTGGGTTCGAATTAAACTGGGCGAAAAAAATTGAAGAGACCGAACCACCTACCGAAGAAGAATTGTGCATACTCAGGGAAGAAGTGGATCCCCATAAGTACATAATAGGACGGTAGTGGTTTATTCAAACTGATGGCGAAAAGGAGTAATGTATGGGAGCAGGCATGAAAAACACGTTCGATGGAATTGAACCCCTTGTGCACAAGAGCCAGATCAGTGTTCCTTATCACTGGTGGGCCGGTGAAACTGCCAGCAGGTTCTTTGTGGAGTTGAGGGATACTACAAAAATAATGGGAACCAGGTGTGACGGGTGCGGTAAAACCTTTGTCCCCCCCCGAAAAACCTGCCCGGTATGTTTTACTGAAAATACTGAATGGGTGGAATGCGGCCCGTTTGGAACGGTTACTTCATTTACCGTTGTGCGAAAACAGCAGGAAGCATTGCACCATAAAGTTCCGGTGATATTTGCCCTGGTGCTGCTTGATGGTGCTGATACCTCCCTTTTGCATAGGCTTGACGAGGTATCACCGGAGGACGTGAAAATTGGCATGAAAGTTGAGGCCAGTTTTAACGAAACAAGAGACGCGAACATGACTGCTATCGCGTATTTCAAACCAGCCAGTTGAAAGGAGAAAGCATGGAACGCGCTGCAATTATTGGAACCGGAATGACGAAAATAGAATCGGCCAAGCATACAGAGACATTCGCTGACATGGCCTGGGAAGCGGTCAACAAGGCACTGGATGATGCCGGTATGACAATTGATGACGTAGACAACGTGGTAACCACATCCAATGACTTCTGGGATGGTAGAACCATTTCATGCATGGCGGTTGGTGATGCAAGCGGTGCCAGCCATAAAAATGTATCATGCGTGGAGGGAGACGGAACATTTGGCGCCTTTTACGGGCTGTCCCGTGCCCTGTCTGGTAGTTATGGTACTACGCTGGTTACCGCTCACAGTAAGGGATCTGAAAGCATATCCAGTCTCATCACCAATGCTTCTTTTGATCCTATTTACGACCGCTGGCTGGGTATGGATATGATATCAGCCAGTGCCATGCAGGCAAATGCCTACATGGAAAGAACCGGCACCACGTCTGAACAGCTGGCAATGGTGTCGGTTAAAAATCATGGCAACGCGGTAAAGAATCCTTTATCACAACTTCCAATGTCCATAAGCGTAGAGGACGTGCTGGGTTCTGAGATGATTTCAGATCCCCTGCACAAGCTTGATTGTTCACCCGTTTCGGATGCCTGCTGTGCCATCATTATTGCCAACGAATCACGTGTGCCCGCTTACAGTGGGCACCCTGTCTGGATAAAAGGGGCAGCTTTCTGCTCGGATGCCTATTTCCTGGGTGACCGGGATATCTCGCGGGCGAAGGCATTAACCGAGGCCGCCAAAAAAGCGTTTTCAATGGCGGGGATTACCAATCCATCAAAAGAGATACAGGTTGCAGAGATCTATGATGCCTTCACATACCAGGAGTTGATGTGGCTTGAAGAGATGGGTCTCTGTGAAAGCGGTACCGCGGGCTCAATGCTCGAGAAAGGTGAGTTTGATATTGAAGGCAGGTTACCGGTAAATCCTTCAGGTGGACTTCTTGGGGGGCACCCGGTGATAGCTGCGGGGCTGATCAGGATTGTTGAGATTGTAAAACAGTTACGAAAAGAAGCCGGTGAATACCAGGTAGACGCGAAGAGGGGATTGGCCCACGGGGTAAATGGATTGTGTGGTCAATCACACTGTGTATGGGTGCTGGACAGCGAAGGATAGGAGGTAGAAATGGGTAAAAACCGTGTAGCAATTGTCGGGACAGGACAGACCTTTCACAAGAGTCACAGGCCCGATGTTAATGGACAGGAACTTATAAATGAAGCAGTACAGGCCGCACTTAAAGATGCGGACATGAAGATAAATGATATCGACGCGGTGGTTATCGGTAACATGGATCACTTCGAAGGGATAAACTACGTTGACTGCTGGAGTGTGGACGGATCAGGCGGGGTGATGAGACCCATCATTAAGCTTACCACCGGCGGTACTACCGGTAGCACACTGGCAATTGGCGGGTACCACCTGGTTGGATCGGGTCTTTTTGACAAGGTGCTGGTTATCGGCTGGGAGAAAAACTCGGAGTCAGATACCACCGGTGCAATAACAACAGCATTTGACCCGGTCTGGGACAGGCTTGTTTTTGCAGGTGCCATATCCGGGCTTGCCGTTGAGGCCCAGTCGTACATGGCAAAGTATGGTGCAACTGACAAGGATGGGGCGAGGGTATCGGTACGTGACCGCAAACATGCCTGTAACAACCCCCACGCCCAGCTTCGCAAGGAAGTCTCTATAGAGGAAGTTCTGGAATCACCTGTACTTGCCGATCCTATCCATCTACTGGATGTATGTCCCCGTACTGATGGGGCTTGTGCGGTGATCATGGCCAGTGAGAAATATGCTGAAAAAATTGCCCGCACACCTGACTGGATATGGGGTACCGCCAACAGGCACAAGTATTCTTACCTGGGAGACGTGAACTGGGGGGAGCTTGACAGTATGGCTGAAGCCGCGGGTGAGATGTTTGAAAAATGTGGAATAAAAGAACCCCGTAAAGAAATTAATGTTATCGAAATGTACCAGCCTTATTCTTTCGCGGGTATTATCTGGATCGAAGATATGGGTATCGTGGAGCGGGGTAAAGGTGCAGAATATATCTGGAGTGGTGCAACTGATATGGGGGGTGAACTTCCCATAAATCCATCAGGAGGGGTTATAGCGTGTAATCCAATTGGTGCCACGGGACTTATTCGATGTGCCGAGGCAGCCATGCAGGTGATGGGAAGGGCAGGTGATCACCAGGTGCCTGATGTGAATCATGCGGTGAGCACAGGATTTGGCGGATGCATGTGGACTGATATTCTTCTGCATGGAAAGCAGAAACCACAAATATAGGTAGCGGGAGAGGACAATGGCTGAAAAAGAACAGGTAATTATTGAATCCGGAGAAGCCCGACAGCCCTTCAACTACGCGGTGGGGATGTACGGAAGTAAATTTTTCTACGAGTTGAAAAACAACCGTAAGTTTTTCGGGGTAAAGTGCCCTGAGTGCGAAAAGGTATTTATTCCACCCAGAAAAGTTTGCGGCAGCTGTTTTCGTGAGATGACAGAATTTGTTGAAGTTGGTCCCGGTGGGATAATAGGTAGCTTTACCATCTTGAGGTATGCCTTTATTGATCCCGAGACAGGTGAACAGAAGCCGGTACCCTATGGTTATGGTTTTATCAAGCTGGATGGAGCGGATACGTTGTTTCAGCATTACATAAATATCGAAGATGAAAAAAATGTCAAAATCGGGGCCCGTGTTGAGGCGGTATTCTCCGAAGAACGAAAGGGTAATATAAAGGATATCCTGTATTTCAGGGTAACCGGGTAAAAGGAAGAAGGCTGAATGGTCAGGGATATTATGATGAACCTGTCACGTCGCTGGGTTATGGCCCAGGGTGTTATGGGGGCGTGCCTGGTAACCGGCAGCGACAAGGTTAGCAGCGGTTTCGGTAATGGCGACTGTGTGCTCATCGACCTGGATAACCATGTGTTTGCCGTGGCTGACGGTACAGAACGGCATCCACGTTCATCCCGAATGCTTCTTGAAAGATTGAGGGAGGAGATTCAGTCAGGCGGCAAACCTGAAAGTACTGCGGAATGGAATGAGCTGGTAAACACAATGTATAGAGCGCAGGAATATCATCTCAAAACCACCTTCAGCCTGGTTGCACTTTCAAAAAATTCATCGAGTGGAAGGGCATACATATTCAATGGCGGGGACAGCGTGGTTCTGATGGCTGACAACACAAGCGGTGGCCTGTTCTACATGAGCAAGGTGAATATGAATTTTGC
The DNA here is from genome assembly GCA_964629365.1 of uncultured Leptospiraceae bacterium. GTDB lineage: Bacteria > Spirochaetota > UBA4802 > UBA4802 > UB4802 > M55B154. The sequence goes on along the minus strand of CAZVRB010000058.1, from coordinate 6,903 downwards.
CGGTAGAAGCAAGAATGCAGAAACAGTGCGAATTGTTGAATACGATCCGGAGAAGACCAGGATCGTACTTGCCACTGATGGTATACACGACCTGTTACGGCCATTTGATGAGAGGATGTCCGAATATATTCCGCCGATCCTGGGTGAGCATAATCCTGCAATAATACCGCAGGTAATTTCACACAGAATTCAAACCACAAAATCAAGGTTACGCGGATATGACGATATTGGTGTGCTGGTAGTTGATACGGCCTGGCTTCATAGTGTGGATAAGAAGTGTATTATTATGGGTGGCACAACACCCAATCAGGAAAGCAGTTACAGGGAGATATTAACCGGCAGTTGTGATGACAGCCTGGTTCATGTCTCGCAGCCGGGTAACGTTGACCTGTACGGGGGAATGACCATTATGTAATTGTGACGGCATGTTGATTGGATATCCAGTCAATAGCTAGACCAGGATCAGTAAAACCGGGAGAGACGGACACGATGAATGATCGTAACAGGAATGATATCTTGAACCTGCGCAGGTCGCAATTGACAAAGGCTGCCTACCAGGTTGTGAGTAAGAAGGGATATTACAACTTTACCATAAAAGATATAGCGAACGAGGCTGGCTTATCCACCGGCCTGGTGCATTATTACTTTAAGGATAAGCAGGATCTACTTCTAACATTGCTCAAAGAAATCAACAGTAATGTGCGACACCTGCTGGACATGGAGATCAGGGAATCATCAGATCCACGGGATAAGCTGGATATCTTTATTACCCAGGCTTTTAATATCGTGGAAAGGGAACAAAGTTATTTTTACGTGCTGCTGGATTTCTGGACCCAGCTTAATCACAACGAACGGATGCGAAATGCCATAAGAAAGTTATACGAAAGCTATCGAAGCGTATGTTCCGGAATTTTGAGCGAAGGTGTTGAAGCGGGCTATTTCAAGGGGGACATGGACATTCATTATACGGCTACCATGATCGTTTCCATGATACAGGGTACAATCATTCAATATGTCATTGATCCGGGATCATTCAATTACGGGGATTTTACTACAAAGATTAAAAACCAGGTTATTCAAGAAATTATTATTAAAGTGTCGAAGGGGGGCGTATGAATTTTGGATTAACAGAAGAACAGCAAATGTTCAGGGAGACCGTGTACAAGTACGCGAAAAATGAAATTGTAGACCTGTGTGAAGAGGCAGATTTAAACGCGGAATTCAGCACCGAGATATGGCAGAAACTTGGAGCAATGGGACTGCTTGGACTTCCCTTTCCTGAAGAATATGGTGGATCGGGAGCTGACGTTGTTACCTGTTGTATTGCAGGTGAAGCCCTCGGGCATGCCGGCGTTGACAGCGGGCACACCCTGGCGATGGGCGCACATACCTATCTTTGTACTGATACATTGTATCAGCATGCCACAGAAGAACAAAAAATGAGATATATACCAAAGCTTGCCACCGGTGAGTGGATAGGATGCATGGGACTTACCGAGCCGGGTGCCGGTTCAGACGCGGCTTCCATGCAGGCAACTGCGGTGAAAAAAGGTGACAGGTGGATATTGAATGGTTCTAAGACTTTCATCACCAACGCACCTGTTGCCGACCTGTGCGTGGTATATGCCACCGTTGACAAGGCAAAAAAGCATGGGGGTGTATCAGCGTTTATAGTAGAGAAAGGGTTTAAGGGTTTTTCTACAGGCAAACCTTTTCACAAAATGGGTGTGAGGGCGTCCACTACTTCAGAAGTATTTCTGGAAGACTGTGAGGTTCCCGAAGAAAACCTGCTGGGTGAGGTTGGGGCAGGATTTGCATATGCGCATCAGACACTTGAATGGGACAGAAGTGCTTTGCTTGCACCGTATGTGGGGGGCATGATGTTCATGATAGAGGAGTCTGCCAGGTATGCTTCAGAGCGTGAACAGTTTGGTAAGCCCATTAAAAAATTTCAGGCAATTCAGCACAAACTGGCGGACATGAAGGTAACCATGGAAGCGGCAAGGCTCGCGGTATACAGGGTTGCTTCACTCAAGGACGCGGGCTACCCGCTGAACCACCTGCAGGCATCAATAGCCAAGGCTTTCGTTGGCGATTGGGGAATGAAAATGGCATCCGAGGCGGTACAGATATTTGGGGGGTATGGATACATACATGAGTACCCGGTGGAAAGAATGCTTCGAGACGCGAAACTTGCCCAGATCGGCGGCGGTACCTCTGAGGTACAGAGATTAATAATATCGAGGTTAATGGCGGTATGAAAGTACAGGAAATAACCGGAATGAATTACGAGTTAACAGAAGAACAGTTGTCAATCAGGGAGAACTTTAAAAAGTTCTGTGATAATGAGATAAAAGTAAATGCGGATGCGCTGGACAGGGAAGATCAGCAAGTCTCTATGAAAATTCTTAAAGAGAACATACGCAAACTTGCAGACCTGGGCTACCTGGGAATGGGACATGAAGAGGCATACGGGGGCACCGATCAGGATCTTACCAGCCAGGCCATAGCGGGTGAAGAGGTTGCCAGGGCATGCGCGTCAACCTTCCTGTCAGCTGGTGCCAGTTGCGGTCTTTTTGGTGTCCCCCTGCGAATGTTCGGGTCGGACGCGCAGAAAGCCAAATATCTGCCTGGCATTATTAAAGGTGAACTTATTGGTTCTTTTGGTCTTACCGAACCGGAGGCGGGTTCAGACGCTGCATCAATAAGAACCACGGCGGTTAAAAAAGGTGACAGCTGGATACTTAACGGTACCAAGACTTTTATAACAAACGGGCCCATCGCGGATGTATGCCTGGTGATGGCATATAACGACAAGGAGGCCGGACCGGCTGCAGGTGTGACCGCCTTTCTTGTTGATAAAGATTCACCTGGTTTCTCGGTGGGTAAAAACTTTGATAAACTTGGCTTCAAGGGATCACCAACATCAGAGATAGTACTGGAAGATTGTGAAGTAAGTGAGGACGCGGTACTTGGAGAGACAGGCCGGGGATTTATTCAGGCTATGCAGACCCTTGAATTTGGAAGGATCGGTATGGCGACTGTCTCCCTGGGCATTGCGGTTGCATGCATGCAGGAAGCCGCGAAATACGCGTCTGAAAGAAAAGCATTCGGCAGGCTTATTAACCGTTACCAGGAAATTTCATTCAAACTGGCGGACATGATGATTATGACCGATATTTCACGTCTGCTGATTTACCGGGCATGCTGGGCAAAGGAAACTGGCAACCACGAATCCGCGGTGCTTGCCTCGTGTGCCAAACTGTTTGCCAGTGAATCAGCTACCCAGATATCAAGCTGGGCCCTGCAGGTTCATGGGGGATACGGGTATATTAAGGAGTTCCCAATTGAGCGTTTATATCGTGACGCGAAACTTGGTGAGATCGGGGAGGGTACTTCAGAGATACAGCGTGTACTCATCGCCAAAGATGTTCTCAGTAAATACGCGGATTAAAAAGCAGGGAGGAGAGGGATATGTCAATTGACACGAAGTTTATTGGTAAAACATGGCCCAAATTAACCTATGAAGCGGGAAAGGAAAAAATAAAAGAATATGCCAAAGCCATTAAAAATCACGACCCGTATTATATCGACGATGAATTCGCGAAAAAATCAAAATATGGAACAATCGTTGCTCCCCCTACGTTCGCTGTTGTGTACGGGGCACAGCTTATTGAACCGATATTTTTCGACAATGAGTTAAACCTGAACCTGGCCATGCTGGTACATGGAGAACAGGAATTTGAGTTCTATGACATGGTAAAAGCTGGTGATGTACTAACGTCAGAGGCAAAAATAATGAATATAGAGAACAAGGAAAAGCTGGACGTTATTTCCATTGAGCTCTTAACACAGAACCAGTCTGGTAATGATGTTTGCAGGGGCATATATACTTTCGTGGTGAGGAAATAAGATATGAGTAAAGCGTCATTAACAAAAATTGAGAAAGGTCAGAGCTTCTCGGTAAACGAAGAGGTGGATAAGTACAGGGCCATCTATTATGCAGGTGCTTCGGGAGATTTTAATCCCATACATATCGATCCAGAGTTTGGGAAAATGGTGGGACTTGGCGGTACCATTCTTCACGGCCTGTGTTCTCTTGGATTTGTGGCTAAAACGGTCACTGACTGGGCGGGCGATCCTGGAAAACTGAAAAAGATAAAATGCAGGTTCGCTTCACCTGTGCATATCGGGGATAACCTCTCCATTCAGGCTGAAATATCAGAGGTAAAGGGAAACAGGGGATGTCTTGATATAAAAGTTACCCGTGATGATAATACAGAAGTTTTGAAGAACGTATATGCTGAAGTTGAAATATAATGTAACTCTTGCCTCATAAGACCCGTAACAGACTACACAGTTTTTACCGCGATGGATATATTTCTTCATCGCGGTTTTTTTTATAAATTCCGGATATATTATACGGGAGTCACGGTATATTCCTGGTATTATCGTTATAATGGATTATTGTTGAAGGGGGTAGACGTATTCATTTATAATTTCATACCTTCCGCTTGCAAGAAGGAAGTCAAACAACCTGGTTTTCATATAGGTCACCATCCGTGGTGCGGATGTACTTATATCAAGGTCAGGGTTATCACTGTTAAGATTGTATAACTCGTATTCAATACCTGAAGTGGTGGGGATATATATCAATTTATAATGATTATAAATTATTGATCTATGCTTGGCAATTTCAACCAGCCTGTCATAATAGGGTGTTATAACAATTTCATGATTATTCTGAAGATCGATAGTGGCAATCCCTGTTATCTCGGGATACATTATTCGCTGTTTCTGAAAAAAGTGATGGCTCCTGTTGTCAAACCATATGCCTGTTTCAGTATACGCATTGATTCTTTTAATGCTATTATGGTCTATTGTAATTTCGGATGATTCATTTACTGTACAAGGCATTAGTGAAATCCCATGGAAATCATCCGGTATTGGTGTATTGGTGAGATGACAGATGGTGGGGGCAATATCTATCGTGCTGCTTATACGTGAGATTAGCCTGTTCCCGGGTATTCCGGGGCCATGAAAAATACATGGTACCTTCAGGCTGTATTCACCCCGTAGATGTTCGCCATGTCCCATGCCATAATCTTTTTCGTAAAGATTTTCACCATGATCGGAAGTTATCAGGATGATCGTATTGTCAAGTATGCCTTTTGCCTCCAGGTGCTGCACAATGGAATCAACTGCATCATCAAAAGCGAGAACACAACCGTCGTATAATGCCCTGACATGCTCAATATCTTCTGCACTGGTAGATGTATCATCTGATGATTGGGCATCCAGTGAAACTACTCGCTGTTTCGAATACTTATAGGGTCCGTTGTATGATTTGCTGGTAAACCGGTTGTAATATGGATGGGGACCGGGATAGGGGAAATGTGTAACAGAATAAAAAGCTGTAATGAAAAATGGTTCTTTTGAGCCAAATTTGTCTTCGATTTCATTGATAATGTTACCGGTAACAATTGCCGGGTCTGCGAACTCGGCGTATTCTTTGATACATGGGAAAAGCGTCCTTCCTATGTTGCCGGTTAGAAATGGGATAAGAAACAGGTGATTTTTTAAAATTGCCTGTTGGATCATTATACGGGCATTGAAGGTGGGGGCATGCACCTTGTGGAAACCCAGGTCTATCCTGGGGAAAATATCAGCGGCGAAATCACCAAACAGGGAGGTGTGATATCCTTCACGGGAAAGTACCTGCGCAAGTGTAACCCGTTTTCCCTGTCTTGATTCCCACCTGGGAAACATGTGACCGATGCCATGGTTCTGGGGATATTGCGACGTAAGTATACTGACCCACGAGGGGAAGGTGCGTGGTACCGTGGTATACACACCATCGATTGATGTACCATTACTGATCAACCGGTCAATTGCAGGGGTGGTTGGCCTGTTATATCCGAACCCACTGAAATGGTCAGGACGCAGGGCATCTGAAGCAAGGATAATCACGTTTGGTTTTTTCGGAATCTCGCTTTGGCCTCCGGGGAGAAAAAAAATCATTATTATAAACAGTGATAACAAGGCGATTGCCATGCCACGTTTTCGCATGCCCGGTGAAAAATCAAACTGTACTGGTTGGAACAGTAGGGGAAATAGTGAAACCATTTTTTTCAGAATAAGCAGTGACAGCACAACCGTGAAAACGAGCAGGAATAGAGCCTGTATAAATGTGAAGACCCCAGGTGAGACATTGTTTGTCAGTAATTCCTGGAATGAATGAAAGGCGGTATTTTTATTATAAAAAGTATCGATATATAGCTGCGGGTACTGTATGCAGTGTTTGCAGAATTGCAGAAAAAACAACAGAAAGGTAATTATAATATTCACGCTTGCCAGTGTTTTTGGTGACTGCTTTTTCCCGAAAAAATACAAAAGTACCAGGTATACTGCTGAACTGATGGCGATACCAATCACAATATATGCCGCAAGTATTTTTAAGAATGAGATTGCAATAAGTAACTTGTAATTTGCCAGGATTACATCCATTACCCCTTTGCTGGTATTGCCCATGTAAGAAAGGGACATGTTGGCAATAAGGGCATAGGTGAAAAGCATCATGCTTACCAGTACACCTGGAAGCCATGCTGGCCGGGCTTTTGCTATGGCATGGATGATTTTTTTAAAGAGTAATTTGTTCATTTCAGGGTTTTTATACGCAAAGGCAATTACGTGTGCAACCATTTTAATATAAATTTTTCAATTTAGAGAGGAGGGGCTTGTAGTATCATATGGCTCTAAAAATATGAAACCGCCCGCTTCGCTTGATAAACGCGGATGATTAGTGAATAGTGAGCCGTGAGAAGTGAACTGATCACTCGTCACTACTAACTTTTCACTTAATTCCATTTATCTGCGGTTAAAAAACATGTAGATTGCTATTTC